>JBCCIS010000008.1 GCA_039028155.1 Pseudomonadota bacterium | reverse complement strand
TCACCGCCGCCATCACCGCCGCCGTCACCGCCGCCATCACCGCCGCCGTCACCGCCGCCATCACCGCCGCCGTCACCGCCGCCATCACCGCCGCCGTCACCGCCGCCATCACCGCCGCCGTCACCGCCGCCGTCACCGCCGCCGTCACCGCCGCCGTCACCGCCACCGCCACCGCTGCCAGCACCGCCGTCGCCACCGGCTCCGGCATCACTGCCGCCAAATCCTGTGCCGGAGAGGCCACGATCGTCGCGGTTGTTCTTGCCTCGCTGATCAAACGCCGACCGATCGTTCTGGGAGGCATCCGCCGTTTCCGTCTCACCAGAAGCGTCGCCAAAGTCAGACGCGCTCGGCTGATCGGACGCGACATCATTGCTGTCGGTGCCCGCGCTATCGGTAGAAAGTGATGCAACCGCATTGCCCGATGGGCTGGCTGCCGCTGTCGCATCTGGGATGCTTGTGGCGCCTTCGGCCGGTGCGGCCGTAATGTCTATTCGCTTGATAAAGTCGAGGCACTCTCCACCATCGATCGCCACCTCGAGTTCCTCGGGGGTCATGGAGTTGCAGAAGGCGACAGCCTTCGGCGACGCGCCCCAAAGAGTCAGGTCATTGGCTTCGCCAGAGGTGGCGTAAGCGGTCGCGGCGAGTGCTAGAAGTCCCGCGCCAAGCAACGGCCGACGATACACGCGAAAACAAGCAAGGCGTTTGCTAGAGCGTTCCAATGATCAGTCCTCCTCTCGAAGACGGCACAAGAACAACCGACAGTTCCGGCCACCAATCGAGGTTCTTTCGTTGCTCGCCAAACTTGGCGCAATACAAGCATTTTGAAGTCGTTCTCGAGTCGAAATTGTACGGGAAAAACAACAAGATATAACTAGTGCTTACGTGGTTATCCCAAAGAGAAGGCCTACTACTTTCTAGTATTGAAGAACCGCATCTTGTTTCTTTGGATCGATTCTGCGGCCGGCCCGTTCGACTCGTACATGCGCCGTTGCTCGTCGCATGACAGTGACGCGCCCAACCACGGCTTCCATTGCCCCCACCAGACCGTTGGCGGGCTGAGATAGGCGGGTTGCGAAGACCACTTCAAAATTGTATACAATCGTATTCAACGCGTGACCGGCTTGTGGATGAAAGCCAGGACGAACCCATTTGGCCAGCAAGCTTGGCTCGCCCTTCGTCCACGGTCTGCCCGCCAAGAGAGACCACCTATTCGAGAACCATCATGACACTCCCCCCCGACACCGATGTGCTCGTCGTCGGCGCCGGTAACGCGGCGTTCGCGGCAGCTCTCGCCGCACGCGAGCACGGCTGCCGTGTCACCGTGCTGGAGCGCGCATCCGAGGACGAGGCCGGCGGGAACACGCGTTTCACGGCCGGCGCTATCCGGTTCGCCTACCGTGGCGTCGACGACCTTCTCGCGCTCATGCCCGATCTCAGCGATGAGGAACGCGCGACAACGGACTTCGGCACTTACACCGAAGATCAGTTCTTCGACGACATGGGACGGGTCACCGAGTACAGGAGCGACCCCGACCTTTGCGAACTGTTGGTGACGCGCAGCCGCGACACCATGATGTGGATGCGCGACAAGGGGATCCGCTTTGCGCCGATCTATGGGCGCCAGGCGTTCAAGGTCGACGGCCGCTTCAAGTTCTGGGGCGGATTGACCGTTGAGGCCGCCGGTGGCGGTCCGGGTCTTCTGGAAGCGTGGAACCATGCCGCCCGATGCTCGTCCGTCGACGTTCACTATCGAGCCAGGGCCGAACGCCTGATCGTCGACGACGGCCGGGTGACCGGCGCCGTGGTGCATCACGACGGCCGCGACCAGACCATTCGCGCCGCCGCCGTGGTCCTCGCTTGCGGCGGCTTCGAGGCCAATCCGGCATGGCGTACGCGCTACCTGGGCCCGGGCTGGGACCTTGCCAAGGTGCGCGGCAGCCGCTTCAATACCGGTGAAGGCATTCGTATGGCGCTGGAGATCGGTGCCGCGCCCTATGGCAACTGGTCCGGCTGTCATGCGGTCGGATGGGAGCGCAATGCGCCGGAGTTCGGCGACCTCTCGGTCGGCGACCACTTTCAGAAGCACAGCTACCCCTGGGGTATCATGATCAACGCCCGCGGCGAGCGGTTCGTCGACGAGGGCGCGGACTTCCGCAACTACACCTATGCCAAGTACGGGCGCGTCATTTTGCAGCAGCCCGGGCAGTTTGCCTGGCAGATCTTCGATGCCAAGGTCGCCAATCTGCTGCGACCGGAGTACCGCATCAAAGAGATTACCAAGGTCAGCGCCGGTTCGCTGGACGAGCTCTGTGGCAAACTCGATGACGTTGACAGTGCACGAGCCCTGCAGACGATCGACGCATACAATGCCGCCGTCCGGACCGACATTCCTTTCGACCCCAACGTCAAGGACGGGCGCTCGACGCGAGGGCTCGCAATCAGAAAATCCAATTGGGCCAACACCATCGACGAACCGCCATTCGAAGCCTATGCAGTGACCTGCGGCATCACGTTCACGTTCGGCGGTCTTAGGATCGACAGGAAAGCGCGCGTCCTCGACAAGGACTTGGAACCGATACCCGGGCTCCACGCCGCTGGCGAACTTGTCGGCGGTATCTTCTATTTCAACTATCCAGGCGGCACCGGGCTTATGTCTGGATCGGTGTTCGGCAGGCTCGCGGGCGACACGGCTGGCCACGACGCCCGTGCGGTGGCAACGACCGAACGTTCAAAGCGTGGCTAAGCTAGACATGAGCGCGCCGACGGAAAATGCGGGCAAGGCCAGAGCACGTGGCACGACGCGCGCGTCCCACAGCCTGACTGTCAGCGAAACGTTACGCGACGATGTTCAGTCCGGACGCTACGGCCCCGGCGATCGCATTACCGAGGAAAAGGTCGCCGCGCGACTGGGGGTGAGCCGTACACCCGTTCGCGAAGCCCTGAGGCGGTTGGAGTCGGAAGGTCTCCTGGTGACCCTGCCCTGGCGCGGCGCGGTCGTGGCCGAACTCGATCGTGGTCAGGTGCTTGAACTCTATGCCATGCGTGAGGTTCTGGAAGGCACTGCCGCCCGGTTCGCCGCGCAACATGCCGATGACGCCGAGATCGACGTCATGCGCGACATCTTAGAGCGCCAGGCCGAAGCCGGTGACGATAGCGACCTTGCCGCACGCATCAACCGTGACCTCCACGAAGCCATCTACAGTGCCGCGCGCAACCGCTACCTGCTTTCGACCCTGCACGGCCTCAGGAACGCGCTTGCGCTGCTGAAAGGGACGACCTTTGCGGCAGAGGGCCGGCCGGACGCCGCCCTCGGCGAGCACCGCGCCATCGTCAACGCCATCGCCAAGCGCGATGGCGACAGGGCGGAACAGGTGGCACGGCGCCACATTGCCAACGCCCGGCGTACCCGGCTTAGGATGCTCTACACGTCTGCTGAATCGTAAGTTCGTCTTGACCTATGCGCGGGTGCCAGATCGCTGGTGACGGGACCGGCGAATTGGAACACAATTGCCGTGCCGGTTGGGATAATCGGTGGCGCGGCCGAGGCTTCGAAGCTGGAACCTCACGGTAACCGCGTCAGGTGGTTTCTCCGCTTTTGCGTTTGTCCGACGGCAAGGGAACAAGGAACCATGGAAGCCAAGACGCCTGCAATCACGACGGCTTTGGACAATCCCACGCCGCAGCTCACCTTGCCCTCGCGCTGCTTCACCGACCCCGACGTCTATGCCCAGGAGCTGACATCAATCTTCAGCAAGGTCTGGCAGCCGGTCGGCCACAGTGTCGATGTGGCCAAACCGGGCAGCTACATCACCGGGAACGTCGCCGGCCAGGACATCGCCGTCATTCGCGGCCGGGATGGGACCCTGCGGGGTTTCTTCAACGTGTGTCAGCATCGCGGTCACCGTTTGCTCAAAGGCAAGGGCGATCTGAAGATTGCGATCACGTGTCCCTATCACGCTTGGGCTTATGGTCTGGATGGCCGGCTGCGTGGCGCCCCGAATGCCGAGAACGTGCCGGGCTTTGATGCATCGCGTGTCGGGCTGAAGGAGATCGGTGTTGAGGAAATCGGTAAGCTCGTGCTGGTCAACCTCGACACCGATGCGGCCAGCTTCGAGGACGAGTTTCCCGGTGTCGCAAAAGAGCTCGCTGAGTTTGCACCCCGGCTCGACGAATTGGAGTTTGCGCATCGGACAACCGCGGAGATGGCGTGCAACTGGAAGGTCGCCTTCGAGAACTATGCGGAGTGCTATCACTGCACCCACGCCCATCCGACGTTGATGACCGCGCTCCTGAGCGCCGATGGCTTCAAGCTCGAGCTGTTCGAAAAACACCATCGCCAGACAACCGGTACGGCTAAGGGCGGCGTGACGCTCTATCAAATCGATCGTGCAGCCAGTCCTCATGTCGACGAGTTACGTAGCTGGGTGCTGTGGCCCAACTTCGCGCTACAGGTCAATCCGGGTTCGAACTACGTCGTCTTCCACTTCATCCCCGATGGACCGGAACGAGCCATAGCACAAATCGACTGGTTCTTCGGACCCTGGGTCGATGCGGGCGAACGCGAACGCATCGTCGCCGAGCACAGCGCCACAACACTTGCCGAAGACGTTCGATTGGTCACCGATGTTCAGATCGGGCTGAACAACATGGGCTATGACCGCGGCGTGATCATGGCTGATGGCCATGAACCTGACGCCGGACGCAGCGAGCATTCTGTCGCCCATCTGCAGAACCTGTGGCGACGCGCCATGGGCGGCGACTGGTAGACGGCCTAGGCGTCGAGCGGAGATCTTCTGCGCGATGCCGGGGTTGGGCGGTCGAATTCTTCGGCGAATTGGTTTACCGTTACGCGCTTGCTTGATCTGACTTCGAGAGCGCGTTTGACCAGAGACTGCGGTGAACCACGCCAGCTTGGCTCGGTGCTGCTGTGCGCTGGCCGCGGCAGCGTGGCATGACATCGATCGTGGCGACGGCGGTGTCTTTCCTCCGGAAGGCTGCGGGTTACATCGTCGTTGCCGCGATAACGGCATTTGTCGTCGCCGCGATTTACGCCATGCAACAACCTCAAGAAAACGGCAGCGTCTCGCTCAATCAGCTTCTTGAATCGATGATCGTCGAGAGCGAGAACGAACGTGCCGCGCTTCAGATGATCCTGACCGGGGATCCCGACAAGATCGAGCAAGGCCGCAATATCTTGGAAGATGCCGCACTTGCGGCACGGCCGACCGCGCAACGGCACCTGGCAACATACTGGGCCCTGTCGGACGCTGAGGATAAACGCGCGCGGGTTTATCAGTGGCTGCTGGTCGCCCTAGCCTGCGCTCGCGGCATTGATCGACAGGCGCAGAACGACGCGCAGATCAACTACCTCCTGTTCTTGACCAATATTGCCTTGATCGAACACTCGACATCACCAGCCGACAAGGAGCTCGGCACACGTTGGGCAAAGAGCTGGCTCGCGGCCAACAGCGATGCAGCCCCACTCATGATTTGCGATGTGGCGGCGATCGACGACTATCAGGTAGAGTGACACCGGAACGACTCTACTTTCGAGTTAGATTTACCACGCGAAAAGACGCGATTAAACGCCCCATCACGACTTAGAGCGGACAGGGCGCGCGCGAGTAGCTCTATCGGCTGCTTTTGGCGCAAAAGCGGTAGTCGGCAGAAATTGCGGTCAAAGTATGGATGGATCACAGCCCTAGGGTGCAAAATAGGGCAATGAGTGTGTTCGCCTCATCGCACGGCCAGTTGTTGCCTGTTGCGGAAGACGACGGAGGTCCGCATGAGCGTTCGGCGGCCAGATCAGGAATTTTGGAATGGCCGACGTGTGCTGCTGACGGGGCACACCGGCTTCAAGGGGTCGTGGTTGGCGCTTTGGCTCAGCCAGTTGGGCGCCGATGTCTACGCGTTTGCCCTGCCCCCGGCGGACGGCCCGAACCTTTTCAGCTTGGCCGATGTGGCGAGCCATTGCGACAGCCACTTCGTCGATCTGCGTGACGCCTCCTCCGTTGCCGACGCGGTGCGTGAAGCCCGCCCGGAAATCGTCCTCCATCTGGCCGCCCAGGCACTAGTGCGCCGCTCGCTTGAAGATCCGATCGAGACGTTCGACACCAATGTGACCGGATTGGTCAATCTCATGGAAGCGTTGCGCGGCGAGACCGATCTGCACACCGTCCTGATTGTTACATCGGACAAGGTCTATTGGAACAATGGCTGCGGATGCGCATTTAAGGAGTCGGCACCCTTGGGTGGCAAAGACCCCTACTCCGCCTCCAAGGCGGCCGCCGAACACGTCGCGCATACATACGCTCAAAGCTACTTCGAACGCGATGGCATTCGCGTTGCGACGTCGCGTGGCGGCAATGTCATCGGTGGCGGTGACTTCGCCGCCGATCGCATTGCGCCCGACTGTGTGCGTGCAGCATTGGAAGGTGAGCCGCTGACATTGCGGCATCCCGAAGCAACGCGCCCATGGCAGCATGCGCTCGATTGCCTGTGCGGTTATCTTCTGTTTGTCGAGACGCTCTCACAGGATCCTTCTTGCCCGCGGACGCTCAACATAGGCCCGCGCTCGTCTGAGGACCTGCCGGTCCGGATCTTTGCCGAAACGTTGCTCAGCGCTTTGGGTCACGTCACCGCCAACGGCTGTCCAAAGGTCCTCGTCGAACCGGTTCCCGGATCGATCGAAGCACCGTACCTTCAAATCGATGCCTCGCTTGCCCGGTCCACGTTAGGCTGGGACGATGAGATGGTCGGCCGTATCGCCATCGCATCGGTCGCGTCGTGGTTTCGCCAGTGGCTTGATGGCGCCGACATGAGCTCTGTCACCCTGTCCGAGATCAACGCCTACCAAACCGCCGCGCCATGACAACTGGTTAGCACCACGACCGGCACGCTGCGAAACCGGCAGAACTCCGGTGCAATGCCGCTGTCCGATCAGCGCTGCCTCAAGAAATGAAATGGTGCCGCTGTCTTTTCCCGCTACAATCACGCCTATCGAACCATGAGAGTTAGACATTTGATTTTTCAGAACTTTTGTAAAGGGGCCAGCCGTTGAAGGTCGTCGTCTTAGCTGGCGGTTTTGGCACCCGCATCTCCGAAGCCAGCGGCACGATGCCGAAACCGCTGATCAACATCGGTGAACAACCGATCCTGTGGCACATCATGAAGATCTATGCCGCGCACGGTCTCAACGAGTTCATCGTTTGCTGCGGCTACAAGGGACATCTGATCAAACAGTACTTCGCGGAGTACTTTGTGCGTAACGCGGATATGACGTTTGACCTGAAGAACAACACCCTGGAGGCCCATTCAGAGCCCGGCGAGGACTGGACCGTCACTTGTGTTCACACCGGCCTGAACACCATGACCGGCGGCCGGCTGAAACGCGTGCGCGATTTTGTCGGCGATGAAACGTTCTGTCTGACCTATGGCGACGGTGTTAGCGATCTCGACATCAACAAGCTGATCAAGTTTCACAAGGACTCGGGCGCATGGGCGACGCTGACCGCGGTCCAGCAGCCCGGCCGTTTTGGCGCCCTGCAGATTCAAAACGAGAAGATCGTCAACTTCCGTGAAAAGCCACACGGCGACGGCGCTTACATCAACGGCGGATTTTTTGTTCTGGAGCCGGAGGTCTTTGATCTTATCGACGGCGACGACACCGTGTGGGAACGCGAACCCATGGAGCATCTCGTCCAACGCGGCAAGCTCGCGGCCTATGTCCATGATGGCTACTGGCAGAACATGGATACGCTGAGAGATAGAAAGGTCCTGGAGGAACAATGGGCTTCAGAGAACCCGCCTTGGCAGGTTTGGGAAGAAAAGACGTCGCATCGTGATTAGGCCGTTCGCTGCCCAATCGTCGGATGCCGCGTAACGCCGTACGCGAAACGGACCCCATCACCCATTCCCACGACCGGAGCCTGAGATGGTTATTGTCGATACGCTGCTAGATGAAAGAGCGCGCGCACATGATCCGCTGAGAGTCGGCGTTATAGGTGCCGGTTCGATGAGCCGTGGTTTCATCAATCAGATTGTCCGTTACATGCCGGGCATGCGCGTCGCGGCGCTGTGCAATCGAACGTTTGCGACCGCCCGCAAAGCGTTGGAAGACGCCGGTGTCGACGCCGCCGACATCATCGAAGCAAACAGCGCCGTGGCCGTCGACCACGCCATCGAGATGGGCAAGACCGCGCTGACCGACAACCTCGACGCCGTCTGCGCCTCCGGTCAGGTCGAGGTGCTCATCGAGGCGACCGGTCACATTGCCTACGGCGCCCAGGTTGTTCTGACGGCGATCGAGAACGGCAAGTCAATGGTGCTGATGAACGCCGAACTGGATGGCTCCATCGGACCGCTACTCAAGAAGCGTGCCGACGACACCGGCGTCATCTTGACTGGCTGCGACGGCGATCAGCCGGGCGTACAGATGAACCTCTATCGCTTCGTTCAGAGCATCGGCCTGCGGCCTCTGGTTTGCGGCAACATCAAGGGCTTGCTGGACCACTATCGCAACCCAACGACGCAGGCGAAGTTCGCCAAGCAGTGGAATCAAACGCCGCATATGGTGACAAGCTTCGCCGACGGCACCAAGATCGCGTTCGAGCAGGCCATTGTCGGCAACGCGACGGGCATGCGCGTTGCCCAACGGGGCATGATTGGCCCGGAGCTGAAAGGCCATGTCGACGAGCTGATCGGCCACTACGACATCGACCGTGTCCGGGAGTTGGGCGGCATAGTCGACTACGTGCTCGGCGCCGAGCCCAGTCCCGGTGTTTACGTTTTCGCCGAAGCCCAAGACGATATGCAACGCCACTATCTGAACTACGCCAAACTTGGCGAGGGGCCGTTGTACAGTTTCTATGTCCCCTACCATCTGATGGTCTTCGAGGTGCCTCTTTCCGCGGCGCGCGTCGCGCTTGCCAACGATGTCATCATCGCCCCACGCGGCGCGCCGGTGGTCGATGTTATCGCCATTGCCAAGCGCGACCTGAAGCGTGGCGAAACGCTCGACGGGCTTGGCGGCTACATGTCCTACGGGCTGTGCGAGAACCACGACATCGTTCGCCGCGACCGGCTCTTACCCTTCGGTCTCGTCGAAGGCGCGGTTCTGACGCGTGATGTCTCACAAGACAGTGCCATCACCTATGACGACGTCACCCTCGACGACAACAGTCTGATGGTCCGGTTGCGCGCCGAACAAGACCGCTTGTTTTCGTCCTGACCGGCTCGCCAGACCAGACAAATCAGTCGTAGGTGACCAGGGGCAATCCCTTGCGTCGCAGGTGGTAGCGCGTCCTGATGAGCTGCCATTGCAGCAACGCAAAGAACGTCTGTTTCGCGTAGGTGTAGGCATCGGCGGCAAGGTGATCTCGACTACCCGGCACATTCTCCAGGTCTTGCATCAGCTCATTGAGCTCATAACCCATCGCGCAGAGCCTATCTTCACCCATCCATCTGAGATAACGCGCTGACCACCGCTTTCTCAGCTTGTTCGTCAGAACGTTCTTCCACTTGTCGAGAGGTTCCGTCGAGAGTTTGTCGTATCGAACGCTGCCCGTGTGGTCGCCGTGCACCCCGTCTAACGAAACACGCGAAAACTCTTGCTGAACAGACTCGTCATAAGGCAATTCAAGGAACTCGAAGACTCTCGGCAAGACAACGCTCGGCCGTTCAGTCAAGTCCTCGAAACGCAGCGCAAACGACGTTCCTTCATGGCTCCGATTGGCCTGAAGAAGATTGTCAAGGCCATTGAAGAGTTCCAGTTTGAACCGCACGATATTGAAGCGATCACGCCCGTATGTCGTGATGAGCGATGAGACAATGGCGAGGGGATTGCGCCACAGAAACAGAAATTTGGCCTCCGGAAACGTCTCCATGATCTCGCTAACGACAAGGCTGTAGATAGGTGTCTTGTCGACAAAGTATCGAGCGCTCGGGCCAGCTGCTTCACGATAGAGCTGCGAGGCAAATGAGTTTATCGCACGACGGTAGGACGCCTCGCCATCCGGCAGCCCGGCGACAAACTCACCAATAGCCGTGCTGCACAGGCGATGACCGTATTCCGACGCTGCGCGTTCGGGCCTGAAGACGTAAAACTGCGGCAGAAGCAACCAGGGTTCCGTCGTTGTCTCGATGCGGTCGTGGGCGGCGAGAATCCGCTGTAGCAACGTCGACC
Organism: Pseudomonadota bacterium; assembly: GCA_039028155.1. Taxonomy (NCBI): domain Bacteria; kingdom Pseudomonadati; phylum Pseudomonadota; species Pseudomonadota bacterium. The sequence goes on along the minus strand of JBCCIS010000008.1, from coordinate 131,822 downwards.
CGCTTCGCGGCAGAGAAAAGATAAAGATTGGTCGAATCTGTTCCAACGATCGAAGGGCCGGTGATCAATGAAGACGTTGAGCGCCTCATAGAGGTGTGCGCGAGAAAGCGAGAGTTGCGTTTCTACAGAACCATCGGGCGACTACTGTTCCAAACATGGCGCCATCAAAACGCCGATCCCATGTTTCAGCCTGCCGCCTCGTTGTGCACACATCATCGGCAGAAGCATGGTCGCATACGGTCACATCGGACCTTAAACTCTACGGTTCATCGCACGGGTGTCAATTCTTAATTGTAGCCGAAGTAAGATGCTACCTCATCGGTTGCTTTCCACACATGCTCCTTGTTGCTGTCAGAAAGCCTGGCAATCGAACGTTCATTGACATCCTTGTCGATGAGCTCGGCAACATTACCAGGCGTGACGTCGACATAGTCGCCGGCGGCAACCTTGACGTCGGTTGTGCGCTCCGCGCCAAACTTTTTGCGCTTCAGCGCGAACCCATCCGGTTGCGGTCTTGTCAGCCCGAGTTTGTCGTAAAGGAAATCGCGTTCGGCAAAGGGATCGCGCACGAGGTTGTCAAAACGACAGACGATCGTACCCGGTGTCTCGGCCAGCCTGATCATCCGCCGCATCACGTCGACATACCAAGCAGTCGCCTGGCCTATATCGAGCCCGTGGCGCAGCAAGCTCTCGCACTGGGCCAACGGATGGCGAACAAGAACGACCTGGCTCGTGCTGGGGAAACTCGTCGCGAGGGTCGGGTTCATGGCAATGTGATGGTCCATGACCTTCAAAACGACCGACGACGCGCCAGGTTTGGCGTCTCGTTCGGTCGCCGGCACGGAAGCGCATGCGCGTTTGTAGAGAAGGCCCGACAGAGGCGCCAATGCAGGGACGTCGGCTTGCGTGGCGCGAACGACACGTCTGAGCGATCGGCCAACAATCTGCCAACGCCCATAAAAGCCATGATGCCACTCGCTTGCTGGCATCAGGACGTCGGGCGAACTGCCGATCATGTTCCAGGCGATGCTTGATCCGCCGCGCCCGAAACAGTTGAGCAGAATGGCACGGTCAACGCGCGCGCGCGGTGCACGCCCGCTGTCGTTAGCGACGGTTTCGGCATGGTCGCCGACGGTCTCATTTTGAGTCACGAAGCCGTCCGCACGATCATTGCGCGCGCGGCTTCCGGAAGACGCCGAACCACTGGCTGTTGAACCCCCACCACAACGACGAGAACGGGCTGAACCGGCATTCCGCCTCCTCAAAATGCATGTTCAACCGATCGCGCGTCTTGCGCCAATCGTAACCCTTGTGATTGAGGTAGAGGTTTCCCGGGTCACGCTCTACAGGCCGCGCAAGGACGCCCCGGATCAACTCCGTCAGCGAATAGCTCCAATCGCTCTTCTTGACGTACTTCGCGTTCAGCGCTTTGGGAACCAGGACGGGTCCGTACATGATTGGAACGCTGACAATGAGGTAACCATCCGGTGCGAGAGACTGCTGGACAAAATCGACAAAGATATCGGTGTCGGCAGGCTCCAGATGTTCCAGCACTTCGAAACATGTGATCACGCCGTACTCACGCCCTTGCGCCTGTTCCAGAGCCGTTAGACGCGTAAAGCCCCGATCACCGTCGGCAGGCGGCTTCATATAGGGCTCCAGCCCATAGAGCTCGGCATCCGATCGCATCTGCGAGAGGTCTCTAAGGAAGCGCCCGTCGCCGGCGCCATAGTCGATAAGCGTCGCGCCCGACGGCAGATTCCCGGAGGCAAGCGATTGCGACAAGCCGAACCGCGAGCCGTGCGCGAACCGCGCCAACGGGTTGACGCTGCGATAGGTCTGCCGCTCATAGGATAGCTGGGTCGTCTGTTTAGTCATTCCCACGGTCCGCCTAGCAGGTCGTCTCGAAACCACATCGCCGGCAACGCCCGGGCTTACCGACTTTGCGGCGCCACGCGCTCCGTTCCAAACACTGTCGACTCAAAAAACCACGCAGGCCGCACAAGATGGGCGACCGGGTCACCATATGGCCGCTTTTGTAGGCAAAAGGTTGTCTTGGGAACCCAAAAACACCCGGCAGAGCGAAAAACCAACAGAAATCGCCGACAGCAACGTCCTCTCGCAGTGTCCTCTCCACACAAGGCCCAGAAATTCTGCATTTCAGGGTGGCGATCTATACCTCTAAATTGGTATGATATCCATAAGGGGTATCAGGGTAGCCTCGCTGAAACGCGGTTTTTTGGCGGTAGTGTTCGCGGTGTTAGAGTGCATAAGAACCAATGTTCGTTATCGGCGATGCGCGCGGTCAATTGGCCGCGCCTGCGGTTCGTCGACGTGATGACAGCGTCAAGTTCATCGGAGTCCAGGCCCTTGCCGGATTTGTCATTGCACCGAACAATTCGACCAAGCGACTGCCTTGACCGACAAATGGGAAACGTTGACTGCAATTGCCCTCTCTACAGCCGCTGATCGGCATCGCGTAGAACGAAAGGATGGGATCGTAAGGCTGGTTCGTAGGGATGGACGGTCGTCCAATAAGTGGAAGAGTTGATGGTTAGTCAGGTTGTCACAAGCGTCGAAACGAAGAGTGAAGAGGATCCGTTCTTCATCCTCTATGACTCACGGTCGGGTTCCACGTTCCTTGCGAACGAGCTGTCGAAGCGATTTCAGGTCGTCATCACGCCTGAGACGAACTTCATTACCGATACGCTTGAGAATTTCGGGTTCATCACGTTCGAGACCGAGGCACAACTCGACTCTCTGGCGATGACCATTACGTCGGACAGAAAGTTCGCCGACCTCAAGGTCACCTACCCGGTCTTGCGGGGCCTGTTGTCCAACCATGCGCCACTAACGCTGGCCGACGCGGTTCGTATCATTCTGGACTACTATCGCGCCCAGCTCGTACCCAGCAACTTCCGCTACGGCATCAAGAACGGTAAGTACGTTCACGATTACCGCGAAATCCTCAGGATGTTCCCGTCGGCCAAGTTTATCGGGCTGATCAGAGACGGCCGCGCCGTGTTTCATTCAAAGAAGAGGGCGATCGCATCGCGCAACGGCAGACCGATGGCCAACGACCCCAAGATCGCAGCCAAACGATGGGTCCAGACAACAACCTTGTTGCGCGAATTGGAGCTCGACCATCGCGGCGTCCTGATTTTGAACTACGAGACGCTCATTCGCGAGACCGAGCGTACGATGGCCGAGGTCGCCGAGTTCCTTGACGTCAAACCGACCCAGCAGTCCGACATGCCGCGCACGTACGAGATTGCCGACAGATACCGGCCTGAGCTGCACAGCAACGTCAACAAGGCGCCCCAGGCCGACCGCATCACCGCGTGGCAAACCAGCCTGACACCCAACGAGATAGACGACTTTGAATCGGTCGCGCGCGATTGCCTGGTTCATGAGGGCTATCAACCTCAGTACCCGGCGCGTTCACCGCTGAACTGGAAGAAGTGGTTCGTCTGACTGACGGGCTTAAGGTCCAGACCTATGTCAGTTTGGCCAGTAGCCTGCGAGCGCCGTACTTTGCCATGCGGCCACTCTCGCGGAAGTAGGCGCGCAAACTCTTCGGCTTGATCTGAGCACGAAACAGCGCGCCAAACCCGCGCACGCGGTTCCAAAAACTAAGGTCTTCCGAGCTTAGATAGCGAATGCATCGCAGAAAATGCGTCCAGTGGCGCATGGTCGGCCATTCCGCGCGGTTCGGGTCGAACCAGTACATGAAGTTGCCGCGACGCATGACTTGTGACGAAAACTGCTCGGGGTGAATGCGAAAGGCAAAGAGCACCTCGGGAACGTCCAAAAACCGGCCTTTCAGCGCGAGCTGCGACAAGAGGCAGCGGTCGCTGCTGGCGAACGCGCCCAGGCGCTCGGTGTCTCTAAGAACCTCGGTCGGAAACACGGCAAAGATCTCCGTGCACCGCGGGTTGCTCAGCCGGCCTGCGAATCGTTTGATCGGATCGTCACTGTTGGTTCCACGGGTCTCATGGGCCTCGACCTCGATGAGCTCGTCATGGGAATCGACAACCGCAACGTGTGATTGGCAGAGAATGGCGTCCGGTTCTTTCAATAGGCGATCAAGGCACTTCTCCAGAAACTCTGGATAGGCATAGTCGTCATGTCCTTGCCACTTGAAGTACTTGCCTTTGGCCTGAAGGTAGGTGAAATCAAAGTTGGCGGAGGCGCCAACGTTCTCGGTCTGCCTGTAGTAGCGGATCTTGTCCGACTTGGCGGCAAACTCACGGCAAATGTCTTCGGTTCCGTCAGTCGAACAATTGTCAGAGACAATCAACTCAAAGTCTTGAAATGTCTGGTCGAGGATAGATTGAATGGACTGGCGAAGATAGTTTTCGCCATTAAAAACCGGCAGGCCAATGCTCACCAATGGCACATCGTTATCGATTTTTTCTTTACCGCCAGCGTCAACCATCGCCCGTGACCTTAAGGTACTCATACAGGAACGGCCTTAACCTTTGAGACAAGTCATAAAACAAGAGAGGAGCTTACGCTCGGCAGGGCCGTCACCATCACTTCGCCCGACATGGCGACCCGCAAAGCTTCGTCCTCAGCGTTCGTGACCTAAGGATTGGTATAGGTCAACATAAGTTCCTGCAATGTCGGCCATCACATGTTCGCCAACGATGGTCAAGCGTGCGGCCTCGCGCATGGTCCGCCAGTGGGCGTCGGACATGCTCGCCGCGGTTCGCAAGCAAGCGGTAAAGGTGGCCTCGTCGTCCCGGTCGAACAGATACCCGTTGTCATCATGGCGGACGATATCGGTGCTGCCGCTGACGGCGCTGGCGATGGGGACCAGGCCAAGGCTCATGGCTTCCAACAGGGCGTTGGACATGCCCTCGTTCTTGGACGGGAGAAGGAAAAAATGGGCCTTCGACAAGACCGGCCTGACATCGTCGAGACGGCCCACCAGTTGGACCCCTTCGACAAGGCCGCTATCGCGCACGAATGACGCCATGGTCTCGAGAAGCGGCCCATCGCCGATGACAATCAGTTGATGGCGGCCGCCTGCTTGGAGAATGTCGGCGAAACACCGCAACATCATCAAAGGCTGCTTTTCATCGACCAGCCGGCCCATGAAGACGAACGTCTTGTCCTCGCCGGCATGACGCGATGAGTCAAACGGAAATTGTTCGATATCGATACCATTGGGAATGCGACGAATGCGGTCAGAGGGCACGCCGATCTGGCGCATCTGATCGACAATTCTGGAGCTTATTGCGACATGTCGGCTGCACCGCTTGATGACTTGCTTGAGCACGAGCGGCCCGTAGCCGCCCGATTTTCTTGTCATGCGCAGATAGTCGAACTGCTCCTCGGCGCTGCCGACTTTCATGATAAAAGGTAATCCTAACCACGCCTGGGCAAGGAGGGCGGGCAAGACATGAAGCTTGCCTTGGTGAACGTGGACGACACCAATCTGTCGGCGGTGTCGACGCAGCCACCCGTAAACCGCGGTGGTCCATTTGACCGTGCTCAGAATGTGCCGTCCGCCGTGGTCGGGTGAATGTCGGGTCGGGAATCGAATAACCCGGACGCCATCGATGACGTCATCTTCGGCATGCTCTTGGGAATGGCTCGCTGTCAGGATGATGACATCACGCCCTCGCTCGACAAGCGATCGAGATAGCCGCAAGCACTGTTGCTCAGCGCCGCCATAGATTTCAGGCGGCATGCCCAAGCTCACCATGACAACGGTCTTGCGACCTGACGCAGCCGCTGCGGAGGCATTCTCAATCATAAAATGCGTTGTCTCCGAAACAGCGCATGACGCGGTGGGTGAACGCGGACGTTCTCGGTCAGATCCGCACACACCCAACGAAGGCACCGTGTATCCGTCATGCGGTATGACATGGCGACCCGACGGTTAAGGACGCGCGGACCTCTCGTGCCGCAATGTGTAGCCGAGCGCCTTTACCGTGTCGATTCCGCGCTCAAGTCCACACGTAATAGCATCAATCTGTTCGGTGGTAAGCGCGTCAATCTGCTGACTGTTCATGTCCGTTAATGCCTGCGCGGCATAGTCTTTGACGCGGACCTCTGCGTTACTTTGCACATCGGACAGCATGGGTATTTTCTTTGCCAGTTCCGCTGTGACGGCACCGGGATCCATCACAAGCTCTTCATAGCGCACGACGCTCAACGCCTTTGGCAACTGTTCGACGAGGTAGGTGCCACGCTGGACCCAGCATTCCCCCAGAAGCCTGAAGTAGTCACGTTCACTGTCGACATGCTGCAGGGCGGTCAACGAGGTTCTTGAGAGCTGCTCTCTACCGTAGCGCCGATGCCAGCTTTCGCAGACTGCATAGGGGTCGCGTACCAAGACAACCGTGTGCGCCGCCATGGGGGCGAGAGCCGCGCGAATACGGTCGATCCGCACCATGTTCGGTGGCGACTTCTCGATGACCAGTTTCGGTGAACCCGTCTTCATCGCGCGCAACCGCCACATCCATCTGGCGCGTACGCGCGACATGGAAAGTCGCAAATCCTCATCCCAGCGATGACGCAGATTGGACATCGACGGGATCAACCACTCGCCTTCACACTGCTCCGTCAACGCGATGGTGGAGTTCGCCGTCATGAGGAGCCGAGCCAGCGCGGTCGACCCACTGTTCGGCATCGTCAGAATGATCAGCCATTCGAAGTCGCTATCGTAACGCAGGCTTCGATCGACAAAAGAGAGGCCTTCAAGCGAAGCACAAAAGGCCTCCTTGGCAACCTGCCGGGCGACGCGACGAAGGTCAGTCATGGCCGGCACGCGCGAACAGCCAACCGAGTCAACGGGCGACAAACCCACGAACCGGGAACAAAACGCACCGATTTGGCCAAGCAGACAGCCGCCCGGACATACCCTGCGATGGTTTGTCGCGGATAGATCGCTCGGTATCTCACGCCGCCTACGGCAACAGCTAATTCTCGCGAGCCTGGGATCATCAAATCTACTTGGAAACAGCCTTAACCTGTCGCCGACGAAACGGCGAGGCGAGGCTATCTTGAGCGCTCTACAAAGTAGTGTGATACCAGGTATTCATGAAGACAAGGGCAAGTGTTGCGAGAATTTAGGTTGTAGATTTGTGTCCTACTAACGTTTGGCGGACGAACATCAGATAGGCATGTGGGATTTCTCAATCTATGGTCGAGTTAACTTAAAAACTATTCTCCTATTACAATGGGTATTCCGAGGCCCGGCGGACACTTGGCGGCAGGCAGCAACCGATAATCAACAGTAGCGGCGCGCACCTCATCACACACTGTCTACCGGCACTGGATTCATCGAAGAAGTGATTGACAACCAGGTCAAACTACCGGCCTTTGTCGCACCGTCCAGGCTGAGTGGCGCTTCCGAGATTTTTCGCGACATTGACGTCACAACAGTGTTTCAGACTGTCGGCGCGGTGGTCTGGATGGATTCGTAGCGCTGATGCCGTTCGATAAACACGCTGGCGCCATTCAGCAACGCACGGACCTCGCGGGATTAAGGTTGAAGAGCACACCAGGCAGCACGTCATCGCAAACCATCGGCTGGATGGCGTGGATCGCAAGTGCCCGGGTCATCATGATGGTGTTCAGCCTCGGCACGGTCGCCGTTCTGGCGCGCCTGCTGACGCCCGAGGACTACGGTGTCTTTGCCGCCGCGATGATCTTTATCGGCATTGCCCGATCCGGCCTCGTTCAAGGCGGATTTCCAATGGCGATTATTCAGCGCCAGGATCTGGTGCCGTTACATGTACGCAACGCCTTCACCGGCGGGCTCTTGATCCACCTGTTAGCGGTTGTCCTCATCTGGTTCGGGTCCGGCATTATCGCGACCTTCTTCCACATGCCGGTGCTGAGCGACGTGCTCAAGGCCATGTGTTTGATCGTTCTGATCAACCCCATCCTTTCTATCTCGATAGCCTTGCTGCGGCGCAGGAAAAAGTTCCGTCTTGTCGCCTTGACCGAAATGGGCTCGTCTCTGTTTGCGACGACCGGCATAGCCATTGCGCTGGCGGTCGCTGGCTATGGCGTCTGGGCCTTGGTCATTGCCAACATCGCCCTGGCCTTCACGCAAACCACCGTGCTGTTCTGGTGCGCCCGCTTCAACCCGATCCCCGCCATCACGTCGCATATGCGCGACCTGTTGGGCGTAAGCCTGGGTTTCAGTCTTGCCGGCGCGCTGGCGGTTCTGTCCGACAACGCGGCAAAGTTCATCGTCGGCCGCGTGTTGGGCGCGGATGCTCTGGGTATCTTCAGCCGCGCCAACCGTGTCGTCGACTTCCCGCTCATCCTGTTGGGCTCGACGAACGTGCTGTTCCCTGTCATGTCCGACATGAACAACGACAGGGCACGCATGGCACGGGGCTATCTGCGCGCCGTCGCCCTTTGTTCGCTGGCCGCCGCGCCGCTGATGGTGGTGGTCTGCCACGGCGCTGAGGGTTTGGTGTTGCTGCTGCTGGGCGAGCGATGGACACCGGCCATCGTCCCGACGGCCATTCTGTCACTGACCATGATCTTTGGCCTCAATCTAAGGGTCGCCAACGTTGTCTTCATGGCCTTGGGCAGAGCCAAGGAAGTCGTCACCCGCCAAGCAGCCTTCGCGACCGTCATCATTGTCGGGTGTCTCATTGGCAGCGATTACGGTGTCATCGGAATCAGTGTCGCCGTCGTCTTTACCTATGCCTCGTGCTGCCTTCTTTGCATGCACCTCTCGAACCGGCTTCTTCATGTCAGGTGGCTGGACATTGGAAAAGCTGTTCTTCCGGCAATTCTGCTCTCAGCGCCCATTCTGGTGGCCCTCACAATCGGTGAGCATTTCGTCTGGAGCGGCGTTCAAAAGAACCTGCAGTTTCCGCTCGAGGCCATCACCGGTGGCCTTGTGGGCTACGGCGTCTGCCTTTTGAAGCCGTCATGGTTCCTGGGCCCGAACGGGGTCTGGTTGCTGTCGGAGTTCCGACGCAGGGCGCCATCGCCGCTGCGCCGTCTGATACCCGACCTCCACATCTAGCGCGAACTCGCACGGTCAGGTCGTCTTGCGCTCAGGCCCGGCGTCGCGCTGTTCGGACGCCACCTCTTGCCGGTTGCCGGACGCAACACCCCTGAGCTTTCGCAGCAGCGGCCGGAACATCCTGACCCGTCGCTCCGGCACGACCTTCATCCCCTGCAGCATCAAAAATCCTATGGGATCGCGCAGGGTGTAGTACTGCCGGAACTGAGACCGGTCGAAATCGCCCTTGCGCCACGACAGGACGGCATAACGGAAGACCTCGAAGTTATGCAGCTTCTGAAGCAGCTTCCGCCTTTCCCCGCTGGAACTGGCTTGAAGCTTGTCCAGCGAATAACACATGCAATGCGCCCGGTTCTGGCTGGCCTGCCGGGTCACCATATTGATGGCGTCGCGATAGTAGATCGACGTCACCTTGGCGATGGCGAGCGCCTCGGTCGCCGCGCAGGTGCGAAGCCACAAATCCTTGTCGCCACCGCGCTCGCAACGTCCCTCCGGGAAACCGCCGACGTCCAACAAGACACTCCGCTTGATTGCCGTGCCCGACGTGTGAACCGGGCTATCCTCAAATGCGAGCCACAGGCGGAGGAAGTCATCGAAATCCAGATGCGTGGTCTCGCACACGGGCATCCGGGTGACGGTGTCCGCCATGGCGTCATCGTCGCTGCTGGAACGCACGAGATTACCGACGAAGGCGCAGCCGACCGTGTCAGGGGCCGTCTCCAATGTCGCGTCGAGTGTGGCCAGGTGATCGGGTTTCCACGCATCGTCCGCATCCAGGAACGCGATCCACGCTGACGTCGCCTCCTTGATGCCAAGATTGCGTGCTGCATATCCGCCGGGTCCGGGTGTGTCGCGCTCCAGCATTCGGACCTTGTCGCCAGCCATCTCGGCGATGATCTCGATCGACCGGTCGGTCGAGGCATCGTCGATCACCAAGATTTCTCGGGGCGGACATGATTGGTTAAGGACCGATGCGATCGCCCGGGCGACATGGGGCTCTTTGTTGTAGACCGGTATGACGACGGAAAACTCGATCATGCGTGGCCTTGCCTGACGCCAGAATAGACGGATGCGCGATCCCGACGGGCAGACAAACTACCTAGCCGACCGAGGGGGTCAAATGAAAACGATCGCTGCTAAATCGATGCTTTTGATGATAAATTGCCGTCATGGACGATAACACAGCTAGCCGGTCCGCCATCGATCGCCGTGGCCTCTTCCGACGGATGGCGCGATGACCTGGCTGGCCGTTATTGCCCTACTCAGTCTGTTCAGCGGTATCGAGGAACGGGTCGGCGGTATCACGCTTCGGCCGTTCGATTTCGTCGCGGCATTGATGACCGCCCTTCTGGTCTACAAGGTCCTCGCGCGCGCGAACATACGCTTACCGACCGGCTACCTGCTGCTGCTCCCATTCGTTTTTGTGCACGTGTTCTCGGCCCTCATGGTGGGCCAGTCGAACGGCATTCGTGAAGGACTTCAGGCTTGTGTCTTGATGGCTTTTCTTTTGGCCCTTTGCAACGCCGACGATCCAGCACCCAGGGGTGCGAAGTGGTGGGTGCTGTTTTGCGCTACATGGGCCATTCTGGCCTTCAACGTCGGCTGGCACGTCAACGAAGGCCACTACTCCGGCTGGAAGCGGCTGGACGAACTGAAGCACACGTTCTCGGTCGCCACGCTGCTGACCATGGTCTGGATCGCGATGCGCAACTTCCGGCCGAACTTCTTGCAGTTGGCGTTGTTCGGCTTGTTGGGCGGATTGATCCTGATATCGGGAGAACGCAAGGCGCTCATTGTCTACGTCCTGTCGCTACTGCTGATCCTGATCGGCATGCGATCAAGCAAGGCTGTTGTGGCGTTGGTGGCGCCAATCATCTGCGTTGTGGCTGCTTCTGTCTTCTTTGTTGACGATTACGTGCTGCGACAGCTCAGCAGCTTTGCATTCGAAACCGGTTATACGCAGGCCGGTGCGCCGGTGTCGTTCAGCAACGAACAGCGTATCTTCGCCTTCAAGGCGGGCATGGAACTGTTCTCGCAGCATCCCGTGTTCGGTGTCGGTACCAACCGCTACCAGATGCTGGTCAACAGGTTGTTTTCCTATTACCCGCCCTTCTTGCGGACATCTATCCATGGCGAGTTCTTCCGTATCATGGTCGAGAATGGCCTGGTCGGCCTTTCAGCCTACCTGCTGATCTGGATCGCCGCGATCCACCGAACGCTTCGCTTCGTGCGCTATATGAAGCTGACCGGTGAGATGGACGCACCGGCGCGCAAGGCCTATCTGTTCTCCTTCGTCATCTTTTACATCACGGCGCTGATCATCTGCGGCTTGGAAGCTTCGGGCACGGAGGCGTTTCTCTTTATGGCGTTGGTCTCCCTCTGGCCGGACTTCTCACGGATTACAATGCGTCGACAACGCAGCCAAGCACGCCAGACCGGGATGATGGCGCTGAGCCGGGTGTGATGGCCGGAGCCGACAGCGCCGCCGCGGCCGACACCAGCGTCATTCTGACCTGCTATAACGAACGGGAGAAAATCGTCGAGGCAGTCAGAAGCGTCCTCGCACAGACAGCCTTTGAGCGGATTCGCGAGATCGTTGTCGTCGACGATGGTTCGACGGACAATTCCGCCGACCTGATCGAAGCACTGGCCGCGACCGAACCCAAATTGAGCCTCATTCGCGCCCAGAACGGCGGCGTGTCGTCGGCGCGCAACAAGGCTCTGGCGAAGGTATCTGGAGACCACATCGCTTTTCTCGACGGCGACGACATATGGCTGCCCGACAAGCTTGAGGTCCAGTTGCCATATCTCGACCGACACCCGGTTGTCGGATTGATCTATTCAGACTTCTATGAGTTCGACGATGGCGCACCCGACGAGTTGGATCGCGTCCATACGTTGAGCTATCAGGCTGACGATAACGATCTCCTCGTCGACTACTACCTGCGCGATGCGCCGGTAATGCCGTCCACCATGATCGTCCGAAAGGCCGTTTTTGACGATGTCGGTGGGTTCAATGAGACATTGCCCGTGAACGAAGACACGGAGATATGCCTGCGCATCGCCGAGAAGTACAGGTTCCACCACATTCCACAGGCGCTGGTGAAGAAACGGCGGCACGCCGGGTCGCTGTCCAGCCAACAAGACCGCCTGTGGCCCTATAACATTCGCCTGACAGACGAGTTTGCCGAGCGCAACCCGACGCTCAAGCCATTGGCGCACAAACGCCTGTCGCTGAGGGCCGCGAAGGTCGGCTGGGGCATGATCCAGGTCGGCGATCGTAAGGCGGCGATGAAGTTTCTGTTGCGGTCTCTGCGCCATGATCCCCGCCAAATCCGCGCCTATGCCTATGTCGGACTGGCTTGCGTCCCCCGCATGGTGGCCGTTCGCGCCCATCGTCTGATCCGATCCATGCGTGCTGTGGACCAGGCGGATACGCCGTAGTAGAGGTGCACGAACGTTGCAGCCGATATCCGATGCATTGAGCGGACTATAGAGGCACGACAAGCGTTTTTCGGTCAGGTCGCTGGCCCCTTGGGGAACATTCATGCGTGTGCTCTACGTCATCAACGGCTTCAACCAAGGCGGCGCTGAGCACGGCCTCCTGACCTTGTTGGAAAACGGATTTTTCGAGGGCCATGACCTTCGTGTCCTCGCGTTGTGCCGTGGCCACGGCGGCTTGGCCGAGACGGTCGGCAAGGCCGCCGGCGCCGGACGGCTGAGGCTGGCGCATGATTCTGAAGCCCTGACCATGGGTTCGATGCTCAAAGGCGCCTTTGCGCTCGCCGGCGAGATGCGCCGACACCGGCCAGACCTGGTCGTCCTGTCACTGAAGCAAGCCAATATCGTCGGTCGGTTTGTCCTGTGTTTCTTTCCGAAAGCACGCTGCGTCTCGTTCGAACACATCATGCGCTACCGCTCGCGTCGCCTTCAGTGGGTCTATCAGTACCTGCTGTGGCTGCTGTCGTTTCGCGTCGGCGAGGTCTGGGGCGACTGCCGCGACACGATCGACGAGACCAAGCGCTACTTCATGCCGATCAGACAGCGCAGATCACAGGTCGTCCCCCTGTTCTGCGTCCAGGAAGGCACCCAGTCGAAATCCGACTACGGTCTTGCCCAACCCCTGCGGATGGCCGTTGCCGGACGGCTGTCGCCGGTCAAGAACATCGACAAGCTGATTGGCGCGGTTCGCCGGTTGATCGACAGTGGGACACCTGTTGTGCTGGACGTTTTCGGCGACGGGCCGGAGTACGCCAACCTGGAAAAAACGATCAAAGACCTGGGTCTCGACGACAGCGTGACGCTGCTTGGTTTTCGCCAGGCGTGGTTCACCGACGGCCCGTCCTACGACATCTATGTCAATGCCAGCGACACGGAAGGTTTCTGCATCGTCGTCGCCGAGGCCATGGCGGTCGGCCTGCCCGTCATCACGACCGATGTCGGCGGCATCCGTGACTACGGTCGTGATGGCGTCAACATGATGAAGTTCGCCGTGCCTGATGAGGCATCCATTGTCGAACACGTCGAGGCGTTGACGAAGGATGAGGCATTGCGCCGCAAGATCGGAACACAGGCGGCAACAGACATGGCTGAGAACTATTCGGCCGCCGCACTCAGAACGGCCGGCTCGCGGGTTCTGGAGGCGTTACCGGGCACGGCTGATACCGGGACGTGAATGCGTGTTGTCAGGGACCGAGATAGCGATCGTAGGCCCCGTCGATCGCAACCACCATGCGCTCGGCGTCCCAGGGGCTGAAGTCCTGGGCCCGCCCGGCATCGCCAAGGCGCTTGCGCAGATCCGGGTCCCTCAAGAGCGTGATCAGCGGATCCGTCATGCTGTCCAGGCTCTCAGTCGGCACCATGAAGCCGGTCTCTCCTTCGCGCACGACCCTCTCCAGGCCAGGCAGGTGCGCGGCGACGACCGGTCGCCCGATCATGACATACTGAACGACCACCCGTGGCAGCCCTTCGCGATGGGCGGCGTGGACGCAGACATCAGTCAGCGCGATGACCTCGGGCAAGTTGTCGATGAACCCAAGCCGGTGACACGACGCCTCTAGCCCCAGTTCGGTGATTGTCTGATCAATCTCCTCGCCCAACGGGCCGTCGCCGGCTATCAGCAAATGCGCCTCAGGCACGGCTTCCTTGACGGCCTTGAAGACCGGCAAAAACTCCTTCGCACGTTTGCGCCGCTCAAGGGCGCCGGAAATCAGAATGAAAAGAGGTTCGTCATCGTCAATGGTGACGCCGCCATGGATCACCGCTTGCCAGCTTGCCGGCCGTTCCACCGACCTGAACCGCGCGACATCCATGCCGCTCTCGATCACCACATGGTTTGACTTGGTCCCCACGCCATGCTCCAGGCACGAGCGGTGCATGCCCTCGCTGACGTGAATGAAGAGTTTCGTCCAACGCGCGGTCAGGCGCTCGACGAACAGGTAGACCAGCAACTCGACCCGTCCGACATTGAGGAAGGGCAGGATGTGCACCGTGTGGACGACGGCGCAACCGCGCACGAAGAGTGCGGCGATGCGCCCGACGATGCCGGCCTTGCTGGTGTGGGTGTGGACGACATCGGGCTTCAAGCGCCGGAACAGTGATACCAGGCGGATGAGCGCGGCGAAATCGTTAAACGGTGAGATGTTGCGGACCAGCGACGGGACAACGATGACGTTGACGGCCGGATCGACTGTCGCGAGCGTCGCCTCGTCATAAGACCGGCCGATGATGAGATAAGTGGGATTGCCGCTGCGTGCCTGATGATTGCAGGTCAGGATCGTGTTTTCCTCGGCACCGCCCGTAATCAGACGCGTTATGGCGTGGACGATACGACGGCCGGTCACCCTCAGATCTCTCCCGGGATCCGCGATGACATGGGCGCCGCGTCTCGCTTCAAGGCAGTGCGGGATGACGACACGGAAAAAAGCTGTTGTGGAGTTGCGGCGTCAAGAGATCAGTAACGGCCGTAGTAGTAGGCCTCAGCCTTAGCGCCGTAGCCGGCCTGCTTCTTCCTGTTGACGCGGGTCAGCACGATGCCGGCCAGGTCGGCGCCGGAGGCCAGAATCTTCTGCAAGCCGCGCTTCGCCACCTTGCGCGGCGTGTTTTCCCAGCGCACCAGGAAGATCGTCTTGTCGGCCATGTTGGTCAGCAGCTGGCCATCGGAGACCGGCATGATCGCCGGCGTATCGATGATGACGATGTCATAGGCCTTGCGCATCTGCTCAAAGATCGCCTTGGCCTTCTTTGACTGCAGGAGGTCTTGCGGATTGGGCACTTCCGATCCCGCACGCAGGATATGCAGGCCCGACGCACTTTCCGGCCGCACCGCCTCCAGGAGCGGCACGTCATGGGCAATCGCGTCCGACAGGCCCGGCGAGCGCGACAACCCGACGGCCCGATGGACGCGCGGCTTCCGCAGGTCCCCGTCGATCAGGAGAACGGTCCGTTTACCCATCGACATCAGGCGTGCGAGCGCGACAGCAACAGAGGTCTTGCCTTCACCGGGCAGCGTCGAGGCCACGGCAATGAGCTTTGGCGGGTTGTCCACGTTGGACAGAATCAACGATGTCGACAGGCTGCGCACAGCCTCCGCGAAACCGGATATCTGGTTCTTCAGAACCGAGTTTTCGGGATCGGTCTTGAAGACGCCCGACATCGTCGGAACCTCGCTAAGTCCCCTTTGGCCGAGAATCCGTTCAACGTCTTCGATGGTGCGGAACCCGGTGTTCAGCAGTTCAATAAAAACCACGACGCCGATGGCGATCATGAACGAGAAGACGAAGGCGCCGGCCAACAAAAGCTTCTTCTTCGGCCATGATGGCCTGCCCGGCGGCACCGCTGTTGAGATGACGCGGGCATCCGGCTCTTGGATCTGCTCTTGCTCGGCGACTTCCTTGAATCGCGCCAGCATGGTGTCGTAGAGCAAGCGCATTGCTTCGGCCTGGCGCTCCAACTCCAACCTGCCGACATCCGCCGACTGCTCGGTGTTGAACTGGTCCTGCAGTTCGTTGACCGACTGGCGCACGCTGGCTTCGCGGGCTGCGGCAATCTCAACCTCGTTCTCCAGGTTCTGCAGGACCTTTCCGACCTCTTCGTCGATTGTCCTGACCAGATCCTCGATCTCGGCCTTGGTGTTGATGATCTCCGGATGAAGGTCGCCGTAGCGCGTCGACAACTCGGCGAGTTCGCGCCTGGCCTCCGCCTCACGACCCCGCAAACCTTGAATCAGGCTGCTCTCAAGAACCGCGCCGACGGACGACGGACCGGAGCGCTCGACAAGTTGACGCATCTGCTGCAACTGGGCCTGAGCCGCGACCCGGTCGGCGCGCGCCTCCATCAATTGGCTGTTGGCGTCGGTCAACTGTTGTTCGATAAGGCTCTGGCGCTCCGACCCGCCAAGGCCGTGTTCCAACTGGTAGGCGGTCAGCGCGTTGTCCGCGGCGATGACGTCCTGGCGGAGTGTCTCCAACCGCTGGCTCAGCCAGGCATTGGCTTGGGCTGTCGCTTCAAACTTCGCCTCAAGCTGATCGAGGATGTAGAGCTCGGCCGTCGTGTTGGCGATGAGCGCCGCTTTGTTCCGGTCCTCAGACTCAAACGTGATGGCGATGACATAGGTGAAACTGACCGCTTCGACGGTCAGGCGGCTGAGATAGCGGTTGATCACCGTCCTTCGTAAACGCTCGTCTCGTTCTTCCGGCGTTTCTGCTGTCGCCTCCGGTTCGGGCGCCATGCCCAGGCGCTCCAGTAGAGAATCGGGCAGCCAATTCTGCGGCTTCAGCCTTTCCAATAGAGATGGTTCATAAGGCACCAGAGCCGGGTTGAACTCCGGATCGTTCATCAAGGCCAGTTCATCGATGACCCGCGACGCCAGAGAGCGCGACTGCAGAATCTCGACCTGGGAGCCGATGGCAGGCTGCTCTAGCGAGGGTCCTTCAACGACGGAGTCGAACTCGACGACGCGGCTTCCCTGGCCTTCGATCAGCACCTCGGCAACCGCCGAGTACTTTGGCGTCATACCCTCGACGATAAAGTAGGCGCCGATCGTGCCGACGAGGACAATCAAGGCGATCGTGAATTTGTGGCGGCGCAGCGCGCCCCACCAGGCGCGCAGATCCGTCGAGCTTTCGGCTTCCAACTCACTGTCGGAAACCGGCCATTCGCCGTCACGCAGGCGCCTTACATCCATCCCAACCGTCATCGATCAAGCACATCGTAGGAGGCAAACCCGATACCAGGCGAACAAGGCACCATGAGGGCAAGCGGCATGCGCACCGCAGGACCTGACTGGCAGTTGCCAAGCGAGTTACGATGTCCGTTCGCCAATAATGCGATCACTCGGCTCAACAGTCTGCCCAATCTCTCTTTTTCGACCATTCGACTTAGCGGCCGATGACACTCGCTTATAGTTCACCAGACCGACATGAGTCCAAGACCCAAACGGTTAGAAGAAACGCTCTTCCACCGTTAGAACGTCGCCTGGCAACACGGGCGTGTCGATAGCAACCGACACTTCCGCCGTGGCGCCTTCTCGCTTCAACAAAACGCTGCCCTCGCTGGCTCGATATGTGAATCCGCCAGCCAGAGCCACCGCATTTAATACCGTCATACCATTAACGAACGGATAACTGCCGGGTGAGTTGACCTCGCCCAGAATGTAAAATGGACGATAGTTCAGCACCTCGATGCTGACGCTGGGCGACTTCAGGTAACCCTGTAAGAACAACTCCTCCGCGGCGTCCTCGACCTCCGGGATCGTGCGACCCTGGGCTGCCACCTCGCCGATAAGCGGCAGGTTTACGGTTCCCGCCGGTCCGACATCAAACTCGCCCGAAAGATCGATCTCGTTGTAAACGGTCACGCGCAGCCGATCGCCCACGCCCAGCTTGTAGATCCGATCGTCGAAAACCTGGACGTCGTCCTGGGCGAAGGCAATCTGCCCGGGAACAACCAAAAGTGGAATCAATAGCAGCGCGACCAAAACGCTCAGGGCGCGGCCGATCGTCTCATCTTTCCAACAACGGACAGTTTCTGTCATCGCCGGGGGTTAACCTCACATCTGCGCCCCAACGAAAACGCCAACCTCGATATCCTCAAAACTCTCGGTCGGTGCGTTGGAGTCACGGTTTGTATATTGCGCTCTTCCGCCCGCATAAAAGTTCCGATTGATTAAATAGACACCGTCGACACCAAAGCCCCAGACATCATCCTCACGGGTAATGCCTTCGTAGTCGAAGTTGGTAAGCCCTACGTTGGCCCCCAAAATGACGTTGCGCAGCAGCTCGTGCTCGACCTCGATCACGCCGGACGTCTCCAGGATCGATGAGGCGCCCGCCTGTGTCGTTTCCACGAAACTGCGCTCCAGCACCAAGCGGGCCGTCGTAAGGGGCGTAATGCTCCAATAGATGTCGCCGCCCAGATCGAAGCTGTCGGTATCGGCGAATGTCGGGTCGTCGTAATAGCGTTGGATGTAGCCGCCATAGACGTCGCCAGAGAACGTTTCGGTGATCTCAAAGGCCACGCCGGCATCCGCGCGCCAACCGTTGTTGTCGCGCACGCGACCGGCATCATCGGGGGTGTTGTCGTAGGAAACGTCGATGTAGCTGCCCAGAACAAAGATCGCGTAACCCGGGCTGACGTTGTAGTCGACACGCGCGGTACCCTCGACCGCGCTCTGGTCGCGGTCGGCGTTGTTGACCATCATCGTGCCACCGCCGGCGGTCACGTTCTCGAACGTGAGGTGGGAGTACTCGCCGCCAAGAAAGATCGTGAAGCGGCCCTGCGTGGTCGTCGCGTTGACGCCGGTCCGAAACTCGTCGAATTCGGTCGGTTCGTCGCCGTTTACGTCCTCAGGCGAGCCGCGATCCTCATGCAGGTGGTCCCAGGAGACGAAGGCGCCGACCCGTGTCGAGCGACGGACATCCAATCGCCCGGCAGCGAAGAAACCGTAGTCGAAGTAGTTCTCGTCGGAGTTGTCGGCGAAGACACCGCCATTCGCCGTGGCGCCAAAGGCGACGGCGTGGTTGTTCCAGTCGGACACCACGTTGATGCTGGGCGCGTAGGTCGTGATGAAATCGTCGGATTCGTTGGTTTCGGTGCGAAAAACGTTGGTGTCGTAGACTTCGCCAAGCTCAAACGACGGAAAGACCAGGAATGAACCGACCGGCAGACCCTCGGGGTCGTAGTCGGGCCGCGCCCGGTTGCGAATGCTATACGGGTTGCCTTGGGTCGGCCCGGTGAGGCCTTCCTGCGCCGCGGCCCTGTCCGGCACGGTAAGCAGGACCGCCCCCGCGACAAGGGCAGCAAACCCAATGAGCAGCAGCAATCTAGTCCCCATAGCGAAACCCTTTGCTCTCCAGCACCATACCCGTCCCTGGTTTCGTGCCACCAAGCCTCAACGCAGTTTATGGCGCGAAGTTGGCAACAGCGTCGTTCGACACCACTTTAAGCCCGAAAGCTTGCTCATCTTCTCCCTTGCGGCCAGTCCGGCAACGACTCGACACAAGGAGGTCTCAATCTCAACGGGCCGCAACCTGCGCCCGGACCTCATACTAAAGTCTAAAATTATCACATAGATAGTGTTACTTCATAAGGTCTTCTTGCAAGATAGGCCGCCAAATGCCACTTAGTCAATCGTCTGCGGCACCGTCACGAGAGATGTCTTTAACCCTGACGTCATTGTGTCATGTTGCAGCAATGACACGTAACGTGACTACGAAACACGATTTATGTGACAAATACGCATCAGATCATGAAGCCCATTGCTCTGAGCACGTGACGAACGCTAATATGTAGACCTGAGATCGAGGTTTCAGGTTCGTCGAGCGCGATGAGTGAAACCATGAGGACTCACGACCTTTGATTCGTGGATGGTAGGGTTGAGCTAATGCGGTGCTTGTTGTCCCAAGGGCACCGCAGGAAAAATCTGGCGCGGAGTTGTAACACCATGGCCTGGCTTGGACGGCGCCTGACAGATCATTGGGGGGAAACGAGTGACCTTCGTTTCATTAGAACAATCGGGATTTGGCCAGCCCAATAAGGTTTCGCAAAGCATTACGGTAAAGCAGGATGCGGACTATGACGTTCGCGTCCTTCGCCAGCCGCAATCTGGAAAGTTCAACTGGTTGTCGTTCCAGTTGTTCGTACGCTTTTCCGACATCGCCTTGGTGCTGCTGGGTGCCTGCCTGGCGAGCCTGATCAGGTTCGACACGCTGGCCATTTCTGACCCGCACATCGCGCTTGTCATGATTGCGGTCATGGCCTTGCTGCTGAGTTCCGAGGTTCTGAAGCTCTATGGCGAAAGGCAGATCGTCTCGTCCTTCCGCAGTTCCATGAAGTGGATCGCGGCGTGGTCGATCGCGATGACGGTGGTCCTGGGCTTTTTGTTCTTCACCAAGAGCGGTGCTGAATACTCACGCCTTTGGGTGTTCTACTGGTTCGTCGGTGCCCTGATCCTGGTGGTGCCCGCGCGGGTTGCCTTCGCACGCTGGTGCCGGCGCCTGGTCGTAGACGGCAGCATGGGCGAGTACATCGCCCTGGTCGGCACGCCGGAGAATGTCTGGATTGCCCGCCGCGCCCTGGACGACAAGGTCCAGCTTGGCATGGTGATCATGGACAAGCGGCATCACCCGGGCACGATCGAAGCGGAGATGGAATTGGCGCTAGCCGACGTTGACCGGGTGATTCTGGCGGTCGACCACTGCGACGACGCGCGCGTCAGGACATGGCTTGACCTGTGCCGGCGCCGCTGTCTGCATCTGGTGCTGGCGCCCAGCCTGACACCCGAACTGCTGGACTATGAGCCGCATCAGATCGGCGGCCTGCCCGTCTGGCGGCTCAGCACGAAGCCTTTGTCGGATTCGGCGCTGTTGATCAAACGTGTCGAAGATCTGGTCCTCGGCTCTTTGCTGACGCTCGCGGTGGCACCGCTGCTGCTGCTCATTGCGCTCGCCATCAAGGTTGAAAGCAGGGGCCCGGTTCTGTTTCGCCAGATGCGGCACGGTTTCAACAACTCGACCTTCACAGTCTACAAGTTCCGAAGCATGGAGCATGCGGAAGAAACGTCAGGCAACGTGGTTCAGGCAAGCCGGGCCGATCCCCGTGTGACCCGGGTTGGCTGGTTCCTGCGTCGATCCAGCCTTGATGAACTGCCGCAGCTCTTCAATGTGCTGAAAGGCGAGATGTCGCTTGTCGGACCGCGCCCGCACGCGGTGCCGCACAATCATCTCTACGGCAAGCAGATCGAAGACTATTTCCGGCGCCACCGCCTGAAGCCGGGCATTACCGGTTGGGCCCAGGTGAACGCGCTGCGTGGTGAAACGCGGTCGATCGATAAGATGCGTGCGCGTGTCGAGCACGATCTCTACTACATCGACAACTGGTCTTTGGCGCTTGATCTGAGAATTCTGCTACGCACCGTTACGGTGATGGTGCATCCGACCGCATACTGATGTGCTGACCATTGCAATGGTCTGTTCGGGACGTTGTGATCTGATCACCTGACCCGCACATCAAAGACTCTCGAGTGGCCGCCTCTTTGGCGGCCACTTGTTTTTCAAGGGGCCGGTTCGAGTTAGATAGACGGGCGTCGTTGAGGGTGGCCGATCCGCAGCCTGAACGCTGGCCGCGCCCAGCGGCAAAAGGATGGCGCTTGAACCTAGGCCGCGCGATCGCGGTGAACGGCAGCCGTCTCGGGGAAACTTACGACCTTGCTTTGCTGCGAAACAGCCTGGCCGGGCTCAGCATGGCCAAAGCGGGCCGCCATGCGGCACAAAGCAAACGCCAGAACAAGCGAAGGAGCGAAGATTAAGAAGGCAGCGACATAGATCATTTCAGTAACCCATCAATATTAGGGCGACGACACTTATATTTTTGCTGATACCTCAACTACATCAGCAGGCAGTTTGTATTATGGTGCCCTCTATAGACCTTTCGTATTTTGCTTTCCGAAAAGGCTATCGGATTTCCCGGATTGCGTCACTCACTTTAGGATAGGTCGTTGCGAGAAATCGAACTCCATAACACTTTCGATAAGATAGTTATCCACCGTTCGGAGGGTATTGATAGCTGTCACACTGGCGAGTGTTGCCCGTCCCTATTAGTGACGGCCAACATGATTTTGCGCGATTTCAACGAGATGTGGCCGCTTGAGAAACGATTTTCCGAGGAATCCGGCCCAATCGCTGCTGAAATGTCCTCGGCGACAATTCCCACAACAGGCCACCGCCTCCATCCATGAAGTTCCATCCCATGCAGATAGCCGGCGCCTTCCTGGTCGAGTCGACGCCTCACGGCGACGATCGCGGATACTTCTCCAGGACCTTTTGCCGGGAAACATTTCGCGAAGCCGGTTTGGAAACCGATTTCGTTCAGGCCAACGCGTCGTTCAGCGCACAGCGCGGCACGCTCCGCGGCATTCACTACCAACAAAACCCGTACGACGAGGCGAAGCTCGTGCGCTGCACCAGAGGCGCGATCTATGACGTGATCGTCGATTTGCGGCCGCAGTCCGAAACCTATCTCCAGTGGCAGGGTACCGAGCTTACCGACGACAACCTGCTGCAGGTCTACGCACCCCGCGGCCTGGCCCATGGCTTCATGACGCTGCGCGACGACGTCGCGGTCGCCTATATGGTCTCGGCCGCTTACGAGCCGGCGAGCGAGGGAGGTATTCGTTGGGACGACCCTCGCTTCGCCATCGATTGGCCCGGCGAAGTCACCACGATCTCCGACAAGGACGCGAACTGGCCGAACTTCCAAGAATAGCCGTCACGAACGTTTGACCCCTGCCACCGGTCGGCGGTGCAGGCGGCGCCGTCGGCCTATGAAACTGGCCGAGGACGCTGGTTTCCCATCACGGAGCCCAATTGGCGGCGCGCCGGACCATCGCATCGCCAGGCCACAAAACCCGCCAATTGTTGGACAAATCCTAATCCTTTTGTGGTATATCTTACCTCCAAAGGATTAGAGATCGTTGTTGGAACCCAACGAGGCTCTGAGGGGCGCCCCAACCACTGGTGAGCGGCACGATGGGACAGGAAGCACGAACGACCGGTAACACGGCCAAACCAGCCGATTTGCGCGTTCTCCGCGCCGGCGGCGAGCACAAATCGCCACTGCCTAAGGATTTTGTGGCCGAAGTCGAGCGACGCGCCAGGGCCGAAGGCCCGCACGATCCCGATCCGGAGGATATGGCGCTCTCCGACCACGCCGGCTTGAAAGAGCAGATCATGGTCGGCGGCGGCATTCTCGCCGCCCTGATCATCGCGTTCGTTCTCGTCTTTGTCGGCGGATCCGACCCCGATGACGCGACCGGCGGCATCGTCGTCGCGTCCGACACCGGTGGCGATGGCGACGCCACGGCCATGGCAGCCGGCGACGCGGCAGAAGCAACAGCTGACGGCGAGAGCGGCGCTGGTGCCGGCATTGCGGTGACGGCCGAAACCCCTGATGCGACGGCGCCGGCACCGACTGTTGCCGGTTTCGGCGGTTTCGGCGCGGATTTCAGCACACCGGCCATCACGCCCGGCGAACCCGCGGCGCTCGACATGACGTTCGGCGAACTGGCCTATCACCAGCCTGCCACCGAGGTCATTCTTGCCGCCTTCAATCCGGAAGGCAGCGTCGACATGCCGTGGCTGAACCAGGCAGACCACAACGTTTCACCCTATTGGTCGGAAGCAAAGCCCGCGACACTTGCCGTGCTTGAGATATCCGCCACCACCGCGGGCGGGTTTCTGCAGGATGGTACGCCGGCAGCAACAACCGATGCCCAGGCAGCGCCGGCGGCCCAATCGAGCGATCAGGTGTTGGCGAGCAGCGACGAGCTGATTGCGACAAAGTCGGCCACGGTTGCCGCGCCGCCAAAAGGCACGAGGATCCAACTTGCGGCATACGGCTCCGAACAACGGGCCAACGAGGCCTGGTCCGAACTTCAGGCAGCTCATAGCGACATGCTTGCCGACCTTCAGCCCATGGTCGAAAGCGCGTTGCTGGATAGCGGAACGTTCTATCGGCTTCAGGCCGGCCCATTCGGCTCCACCGACGATGCGACGGCGTTCTGCCAACAATTGCTCGAACGACAACTGGACTGCATCGTCATTCCCCGTTGACGGCGCGGCGTGACGCGAGACCCGGCGCATACGTCACGGGTTACACATGCCGTCCGCTAAAGCGCACCGCCAGAGCGCTCGTGGTTAGATGACGCCTTCTGGCGGTTCCACCCAGCCAGGATTAGGTTTAGTCGCCTGCGGTGATCTCTATTTCGATCAACATCTCCGGCAACGCCAGGCATTGGACACCGATCACCGTTTGCGGCGGGCGAATGCCGGCCTCATCGATCCAGTCCTTGTAGACATCGAAGTTCGCATTGAAACCCTCCATGTCGGCCACATAGAACCGAACGAGAAGGATGTTGCTTCGTTTCATGCCCGCGCCGGCGAGGACCTCGTCGAGGTTGGCGAGTGAGGTTCGGAACTGCTCGCGGTGGTTACCGGCGTGAAGCGCCATCTCCGTACCCGGATTGTCCGGATCCTCACCTATCGAGGCCTGACCGGAAACATGGAGAATGCGGCGCAAGCCGTCGACCACCTCTCCCTGATCCATGCTGTACTGAGTGCCCCAAGGGGTCGGATTGACGGATGTGCGTTTCATGATCGGGATCATGTCACGAGCGCGCGGTCCGCGACAAACTATTGTGCCGCGCGATGACGCCGCACGCGGAAGAGGTTTCGGCGCGATGGCAACCAATGTTGGCGGTCTCACCTTGACTTTCCTGGCGTCTGCGCGAAGTGTCAAACACATGCGATGCTCCAGAGTTGTTCAAGCTGGCGGCCGTTTCGCGACCCCACGCAGAGTAGATTGAAGACATGAACGACACGCCGAGACGTTTCAGCAGACGCCGCTTTCTGGCGGGATCCGCGTCGGTAGCAGCGCTGGCCACGGCCGGGTTGCCGCTTCAGGCGGTGGAAAGCGAACCGCTCGATCTCGTCACGCGCCAAACGAGCTACGCGTTTGACCGACCGGTCACCGAAGGACTGGTCAGCTTGATCGACAACGCGCCGCCGCCCGTCATTCGCATGCGGCAGGCTGCGCCCTTCGTCGTGAACCTGACGAACGGCCTGAGCGATTACACGACCATGCACTGGCATGGCATCCGCCTGGCGAACGCGATGGACGGCGTGCCCTATCTGACCCAGTTCCCGCTGGCTGAGGGCGACAGCTTCCGCTACGCCTTCACACCGCCCGACGCGGGCACCTATTGGTATCACCCGCACTGCATGACCATGAGCCAGATGGCCCATGGCCTGACCGGCATCCTCATCGTCGAAGAGCCCGACGATCCGGGCTTCGACACCGATCTGCCGATCAACTTGAAAGACTTCAGGCTTGATGACGACGGCCAACTCCTGCCGTTCTTCACGCCGCGCGGCGCCGCGCGCGCCGGTACCCTGGGCAATGTGCGCACGGCGAACTGGCAGATCGACCCGGTCCATGAGCTGCCCGCCGGCGGTTTGGTGCGGCTTAGGATCGTCGCCACGGACACGACGCGGGTCTACAAGCTGGTGCTGCCCGACGCCCCCGGCACGATCATCGCCTGGGACGGCCATCCCGTGGACGAGCCGATCGCATGGCCCAGCGAGGAGTCGCCCATGTGGCTTGGCCCCGGACAACGTGTCGACGTCGCGTTGCGTATGCCAGATGACGAAGGCTCGGAACTGACACTTCAGACCATGATCGCCAATCGGCCGAACAGTCTCGCGCGCCTGCGCTCGGTCGGGCCGTCCTTGAAACGGGATCTCGCCGAACTGAAACCGCTTGCCCGAAACCCCGTCGCCGAGCCGGACCTCGCCTCGGCCGAGACGCGCGAAATGGTGTTCGGTTGGACGCCGGAGGGCGATGGCGAGGACAACGGTTTCTGCGGCAACTACGGCTACAGCTTTTGGTCGATCGACCGGCAGCCGTGGCCGGGCGATGCGGTCGAAGGGGTCGGCCCGGTCGCGGATCTTACCCTGGGTAAAAGCTACGTCCTGCGCCTGCGCAATGAATCCCCCAACCTGCACCCGATCCATCTTCACGGTCTCGCTTTCGTGCCGATCCAGTCCAACCAGCGGCAGCTGCCGCGCAACTGGACCGACACGATCCTGCTCTTGAAGAACGAGACCATCGACATCGCGCTTAAGGCCGACAACCTCGGCGATTGGGCGTTTCACTGCCATGTCATTGAGCACCAAAAGACCGGCCTCGCCGGCTACATTCGGGTATCGTGACGCCGCCTTTGGCCGCATGGCCAAGCACCGATTTCCATGAGATAGCACCATGCGCCTGAAGGACTGCCACAACTTCCACGACTTCCGCGAACTCGCGCGCCGCCGGCTGCCCAGCCCCATCTTCAACTATATTGACGGGGCCGCGGACGACGAGGTGACGTACCGCAAGAACACGTCGAGCTTTGACAACGTCGACCTGGTTCCCGATATCCTGCGCGGCGTCGAGGAGATCGACATGTCGGTCGATGTCATGGGTCAGAAGCTCGCGCTGCCGATCTACTGCTCGCCGACCGCTTTGCAACGTCTGTTCCATCACGACGGCGAACGCGCCGTCGGCGCGGCCGCATCGAAGTTCGGCACCATGTTCGGATGCTCCTCGCTCGGCACGGTCGGCCTTGAAGAGCTGCGCAAGGCTTACGCCACACCGCAGGCCTATCAGTTCTATTTCCACAAAGACCGTGGCCTGAACAGCGCCATGCTGGAACGCGCGAAGGCATCGGGCATCGACGTCATGATGCTGACCGTCGACTCAATCACCGGCGGCAACCGCGAGCGCGATCTGCGCACGGGTTTCGCTATCCCGATGAAGCTGACGCCCGGCGCCATGCTGCAGTTCGTTCTGAAGCCGGCGTGGGGCTTGAATTATGCGACCCACGAACGCTTTCGGCTGCCGCAACTCGAAGAACACATCGACATGAGCGGAAGCGCGATTTCGATCGGACAGTACTTCACCGATATGCTCGACCCGTCGATGAACTGGGACGACATCGCCCAGATGGTGCAGCAATGGGATGGTCAGTTCTGCCTGAAGGGACTGATGTCGGTCGAGGATGCGCGCCGCGCCGTCGACATCGGCTGCACGGGTATCATTCTGTCGAACCATGGCGGCCGCCAACTCGACGGCTCGCGCACGCCGTTTGACCAGCTGGGCGAGATCGTCGATGCGGTCGGTGACACGATCGATGTCCTGATGGATAGCGGCGTCCAGCGCGGCACGCATGTTTTGAAAGCGCTCGCCATGGGCGCCAAGGCGGTCGGCATCGGCCGCGCCTACCTCTTCCCCCTCGCCGCCGCCGGTCAGGCAGGCGTCGAACGCGCACTCAGCCTGCTGCAGACCGAAATCGAACGAGACATGCGCCTGATGGGGGTGCGCAGCGTGACCGAGCTCAGCCGCGACAAGCTGCGGATAGGCTCATCGTTCTCGGCGTGATGGACGATTGCAGTCCACTGCGACCTCGTCTCTGCGTGGATTTCAGCGTTAACAGGCAAAACACAGGGAACTCTTTGCGACTTATGCCGATCTCTGAGTTTCTTGACTTGTTTTTCGCAGCCTTTCTAGCGCCTAAGGGCCAGATTCACCTCGCCACGGTGCCACTAGGGACCAAATGTCGCATGGGGCGACCACCATAGCGGCACCTTTATGGTATCGGTGGTGAGCGGACCAGTACCCCCTGCCACCTGTCTTGCCGTCTCGTACCCTCCCTGCGCATAACGCACGATGCCAATTCCAGCATCCGTTGTCAGGCAAGCATCAAGCCTGAGGTCCGCTTCCTCGGTGCCGTCGGCGATCATGGTGACGCCAGTATGCGCCGAGACACCCATCGTCCCGTTGGCCTGGATCGAGACGAGGTCGGCCATGCCGGCGACGTTCAAAAGTGCGTTGAGATAGGGCCAGTCAGAGATGTTGTCGGAGCCATCTTTCATGTCCTCTGTCTCCAGCGATGGGTTCGCGATCGAACCACAGTCCAGGTTGTCACGAGAGAAGGCAATCGGACCGGCGACTTCGCCTTTCTTGATCAGCTCATTCACGGCCAAGCCGAACGCCTTGCGCTGACCGAAACCGAGAAAGCATACCCGCGCTGGCAGTCCTTCTAAGGGCAAGGTCTGGCGTGCTTTGGGTATCCAACGCTGCACGACCGGACAGTCTGGAAAGAGCTCCAGCACCAAGTCATCGAGCCGGCTTTGGTCATCCGGCTCGCCTGATACGCAAGTCCAACGAAACGGGCCACGCCCCTGCTCAAACATCGTCGGTCTCCAATAGCGTGCCACGAAACCCGGGTATCGAGAGGCTTCGTCTCGTGACATGCCGGCATCGACGCATTCCTTGCGCACGAACGTGCCGTATTCAAAGACCACGGAACCCGCATCGGTGAAGCGGTTCATGGCACGAACCAGGCGTTTCATCGTCTCTCTAGAACGTTCGAGATAGTCGTCTGGATTCTGCCGACGCAGGCCCTCTGCGTTTGTGGGATCGACACCCGAGGGCACGAAGGCGAAGGGATCGTGGCACGGGCACATCTCGGTTACGACATCAGGATGCCAGCCGCGTTCCAACGCCTGTTCGCAGACGTCGGTCATGTTGCCGTGAAGAACGATGCCCAGCGGCGTGCCGTCCGACTTGGCGCGCTCGGCGATGGCGATCGCGTCACTTAGATCCTTTGCCTCGACGTCGGCATAACCGTCTTTCAAGCGACGGTCTATGATGTCCTTGCGGACCTCTACGGTCACGCTGATACCACCGTGCATGTTCATGGCCAGAGGCTGTGAACGTCCCATGCCGCCAAGGCCAGCGGTGAAGAAGACGCGGCCTTTGAGGTTGCCGGCGAAGTGCTGGTCGGCGATGCACGCCAGCGTCTCAAAGGTGCCTTCGACGACGCCTTGGCTGCCGATGTACTCCCATGGTCCGGCCGTATAGGCAGAAAAGGTCGTGAGGTTCTTCTCGATCAAATCGTAGAACATGGGCCAATCCGCGCGAATGACATTGGTCAAACCCATGACAACGCGCGGCGCCAGGCGATGGGTTTTGAAGACGGCGACCGGCATCCCGGCCTGAATCGCCAAAGTCTCGTCGGTTTCAAGATCGATCAAAGACTCAACGATCGCGTGGTAACTTTCCCAATTGCGCGCTGCCTTGCCGATCCCGCCATAGACGACGAGGCGTGACGCGTCTTCGGCGTTCTCCAAGTTATTCTCGAGCATGCGAAGCAGGGTTTCCTGCTTCCATCCTTTGCAGCGCAACGTGTCGCCGCGCATGGCCTTCACATCCGTTAGTACCCGCGCGCTCATGTTCGTTTGCCTACCCCATACGCCTGATCCCAGTCGATCTGGTTGCGAATACGAGACTGCATGCCACACCGCATCGTCGAACCCGATTGACCGCCAACGCAAATCTACAAAGATCCCAAACTTCAACGAAGAAAAATGGTGGGCGACGGCAGGATTGAGATTACCCAGAGCAAAGGCAAGCGCGTCGTCACGCTGCCAATCGGCGAGTTGCCGATACCGAAGCAGCGCCTTGACGAGGAGCTCGAGCGCAAGGCCGAACGCAAGGTGCGACGCGTCGGAGTCACCAACCTGTTTACCCGCGAGGACGCCGGCTAAGTCATTGAAAAGATTGGTGGGCCGTACAGGATTCGAACCTGTGACCCGCTGATTAAGAGTCAGCTGCTCTACCAACTGAGCTAACGGCCCGCGCCTATCTATCAAACGCGCCGGGGCTTGTCGAGGCACCCGAAAGCCGCGGATTAGGCGGGTTTCGGGCGCGCGCTTTAAACGGCGCCGGAACGGGCCTAAACTGGGTCAGCGGCCGGCCCCGGGGTCGGCCTGGAGGGACCTTGGTGACAGCAACGCATAAGGAGGCTCGCCATGCGTCGTTTTTGGGCACTCGCTAGTGTTGGCCTGGCGCTCTCGCTCTCGATCAGCGCCGCCAAAGCCGCCGAAACCGTCAAGATCGGCGCCTATTACTTCCCACCGTTCGCGACACAGACAGCCACCGGCATCGGCGGCATGGTGGCCGACCTGGTCGATTTGATGAACGAGGCGCAGGACGATTACGTCTTTGAACTGGTCGATACGTCCGCGCGCGACCGCTATGCGGACCTCGCCGCCGGGAAGTTCGACATGATCGCCTTCGAAAGTCCGGAATGGGGCTGGGGCGATGAGGACGTTGTCCTGTCGGACGTTTTCATGACCGGTCAGGAGATCTATGTGACCCGCGCCGATGTCAATCGCGATCAAAGCTTCTTTGACGACGTGACCGAGCACAAGATCGCCGCCGTCTATGGCTTCCACTATGGCTTCGCCGATTTCAACGCCGATCCCGCTTATCTGCAGACGACCTATACGGTCGAGCAGCCGCTGAACCCCTGCACCAGCCTCTATTACGTGCAGGACGGCCGGGCCGATATCGCGATCGTGTCAGAGGCGTACTTGAGGAAGTTCCTGGGCAACCATCCGGAGTTCACGGGCAAGTTCCTGGTCGCCGACAAGATCGACCAGGAGTACCGCCACAGCTTCGTGCTGCGCCCTGATTCGGCGCCGCCGGTTGAAGAGATCAATACACTGTTGGCCCAACTGAAGGACTCCGGCGAACTCGACGAGCTATTCGAGACCAGCGGATTCTAGATCGGCCACACACGTCACGAGGGCCCTTGCCGAAGATTGCAGGGGCCCTTTTCGTTTGCACGGTCAATAGGTCGGGCCGTCCGCTTACGAGCAGGCGCCCGTCTGGTCGTTAGGCTTTGTTCACTGCCTCAGTCCGCAGTTTCAAATCGCCCCGCAACCAACCCTTGGACGTCAGGCAAGCTGACCGCCGGTGGCGTCGAAATCCATGCCGTTGAACGCCGTGGCCGCGTCGGATGCAAGGAACATGACGCCTTGCGCCATCTCTTGCGGATCCATGATCCGGGGCGTTACAAAACTCGGTGCGGCCGCTTCGTAGGTGAGACCTTGGTGGGCGAAGCTCTGGCGCAGCATCGGTGTATCCACCGCAAGTGGAGAGATCGCCACCACGCGAATGTTGTCCTTGGCCAGATTCGCGCCCGCCTTGGTCAAGCCCGCCACCGCATGTTTTGACGCGTTGTAGTGCGCCGTATTGGGGAAACCTCGATGCGCGGCGACAGATGCCATGTTGACGATGACGCCGTTGCCTTGTGCCTTCATCACCGGAATGGCGTACTTCATCCCGTAGAACACGCCATTGGCATTGGTCAGCATCACGTCGCTGAAGTTCTCGACCGAGATGTCTTCGATCAACGCCGGCGTCATGAAGATGCCGGCATTGTTGAACAACACGTCGAGCCGCCCGTAGGTCGTGACGGTTGCGGCGATGAACGCCTCAACCTGCGCGGGGTCACGCACATCCGTCACCATCCACGTTGCCTCGCCTCCTTTGGACCGGATCGCGGCCTCGACTTCTTTGCCCAGGGCATCGCGTCTTGCCGTGATAACGACCTTCGCGCCCTCCATCGCAAAAGCGTGGGCCGTCGCCGCACCGATGCCGGAGTTGCCGCCGGTGATTGCCACCACTTTCCCGGAGAAGCGACCATCCGGGTCGACCTGATCGTTCGCGGACACCGGATTAAGCGAGTTGGCGTTCGCCGTGGTGGCGGCGGTCGTCGCGGCCGCGGCCGCCAGACCAAATGCACCACGAGCGAGGAGCGAGCGGCGGGTGGCTGTGGTTCCAGATTTCATGGTGTGGCTCCTTTCAAAAAGGCAGGGCGTGTCGTGCTGATGCCGCGCAACACGATCAACGTGATCGGGTTCGAGGTGTCGTCTTCGCGTTGTTGGTTTGCGGTCATCTGCCCGGTGTGTCGCGGACGTATTCGCTGCCGCGTTCAGCAGTCGCCGTGAACGTCATGCCGCTGATCTTCCATTCGCCGCCGACACGTACAAGGCTGTGCTCATAGGTACCCCAGACTTCCCACAACGGATTGCCGCCGTTTTCGGGCAACGCACCGCGTTCCATCCGGTTCCACGCATAGCCGTTGCTGAGCATCACGGCCGTGTCGGCATCAATGAACGTGACGCGGTGATTGCCGCGTAAGTGAAAGCTCTCCTTCTCAGCGGTCAGGTTCGCCGACCAGCCGGCAATCAATCCATCAGAAGGAATGCTCGCCGGTTCACCACCCACGAGCGACGTGAAATCAACATCGATTTCATCGGTGAACAGACTGCGAGCAAGCGCCCAGTCCTTGGCATCAACGGCGGCATCGAGCGTATCGACAACTCGGATCATCTCCATCTGATCGACAAGCGCTTCGACGGTGACCGGGCTGCCTTGAAGATCTGGTGATGCAGTCTGGGCGTAGCCGCTGAGAGGCATCGACAGGGCAACGGCAACCGCGAACATCAGAGTCTTCATCAACGACCTCCGTCGTGCTGTGTCCCGACACGGAGGAGATAGTGCTTGAGATCGATAACAACCAATACTGCGATGGTATTATTCTGATGCCTTCTGAATATCAGACGTTAAGCGCCGCATTGATGAACAACTGCGTCAGGCTGCCCGGGTTTGGTCGGTGGATGAACACGAACTCGAGGGGGACCGACAGGCCGCGAACGTTCCGGAACTGGACGCGGCGCGGTGGTCGCTGCACGTTGGCTGAGTTGACAAGCGCGCAACCCACACCTGCCGAAACAAGGCTCAACATGGTCGTCTCGTTATCAGCCTGTTGAACGACCTGCGGTTCGAGACCAATGGCCGCCATTGCGTCGCTTAGACGATCAAAATAAGCGGGCGCGGCCTCGCGTCGGAAGCGGATCATGGGCAGCCCATCGATGTCTTCGAAATCGAGCGGACGATCGTGACCAAAGTTCATATCGGTTGACGCGGCGAGAACGACGTTGTCGGTGGCCAGCGGATGGACCTCCAGCTTGCCCTCGACAAGATTGGCTTGGCGATACACAAAACCCGCATCCAGCCCACCGTCCAGGACGGCGTCGATCTGTGCAACGGAGCCGAGTGGCACGACATCGAGTTGAACATCCGGGTAAGCGCGGGCGAAGCGATTTAAGGCTTCGGGCAGATGTCCCGACCAGGATGCGCTTTCTAGCAGGCCAACCTTCAGTGTTCCGCCTTTGCCGTCCGCAATGCGTCGCGCCTTTTCAACGGCCGCTGCGGCTTGTGCCAGGATAGATCGGGCCTCCTCAGCAAAGACTTTGCCGGCATCTGTGAGGACGACCCCTCGCCCTTCACGTCGGAGTAAAACGAAGCCAAGCTCCAATTCGAGATCTTTGATCTGCCGTGAAATCGCAGGTTGGGCGACGTTCAAGCGGTCCGCGGCATGCCGCACGCCGCCATGATCAGCGATAGCAACGAAGTAGCGTAGATGTCTCAGTTCCACGCTTAACGATACCCCTAAAGCATCACTAGAAAAAGAACACAGAATTCCAAGCTATCAAACATGGTCGAAACATAGGCCCATCAACATGTAGGCGATGGGACGCGGTCGATGGTCAGCCTAGTCTCTGAGCCAGATCGAACAAATGCATCGGACTGCAGAGGGAATCAGGACGACAACCGGCCGGTCGACTGCTGCTGGCCGAAGGCGGCCTCGCAAGCGACCACATAGACCCGCTGAACTCTCTACGCCGAGGCTGTGTGGGGGAACCAGCCAGATCCGCTGGCACCTGGCTTTCGCTTGCGTGGTGTCAGTAAAGCGAACCGCCGGGCCGGCGCGGCACGGGTGTGTCGCGGTGCACGTGGACGCTGGCCAACATGCCGAAGCCGACCATCAGCGTCATCATCGCCGTGCCGCCATAGGAGATCAGCGGCAGCGGTACGCCGACCACCGGCACCAGGCCGGTCACCATGGCGATATTGATGAAAACGTAGAGGAAGAAGGTGACGGTGACGCCTAGTGCGACCAAACGGCCAAACTGGCTGGTCGCGCGCAGGCTGACCCCGATGCCATAGGCAATGATCAGCACGTAGAGCAGCAGCAACAGCAGCGCGCCCGCCATGCCGAGTTCTTCGGCCAACATGGTGAAAATGAAGTCGGTCTGCATCTCTGGCAGAAACTCCAGATGGCTCTGGGTGCCCGCCATGAACCCCTTGCCGAACATGCCGCCGGACCCCAGCGCGATCTTCGACTGCAGGATGTGATAGCCGGCGCCCAACGGGTCGGTACTGGGATCGAGATAGGTCAAAATGCGCTGGCGCTGATAATCGTGCAGCATCTGCCAGGCGACCGGCAGCGCGGCGCCGCAGGCGACGGCGGCGCCGATGAAATAGCGCCACTGAATGCCGGCGGCGAAGCACAGGGCAACGCCGCCCGCCGCCAACAGCATGGCGGTGCCCAGATCCGGCTGTTTGAGGACAAGCGCTGTCGGCACGCCGATCAGAATGATGGGTCCTATCAACGCCTTCATCTTGGCGATGCCTTCCGGCCCCAAGCCGTGGAAGTAGCGGGCGAGTGCCAGAACCAGCGCCAGCTTCATCAGCTCCGAGGGCTGCAGCTGGAAGACACCGAGGTCGATCCAGCGTTGCGCGCCCATGCCGACACGCCCCATGACCTCGACGGCGACCAGCAGCAGTAACGCGAAAACGAAGAAGGCATAGGCGAAGCGGTGCAGTTGCCTGATGTCGATCATGGCGACGATGAACATCAGCACCATGCCGACACCGAAACGCACCATCTGACGTGACGCCCACGGCTCCAGACTGCCGTTGGCCGCGGAATAGAGCATGGCGAAGCCGACGAACGCGACCATCATTAGAAGCGCCACCAGCCCCCATGACATCTGGCCGAGTTTGTGGCGCAGGGTGAGCGCGGGCCGGCCGATAAAGTGGGCGGTGTTGGCCATGGCGGTCAGAGCTCCGGGCTGACGACCGGCGTCTCGACCGGGTCGGCGTCCGGGGTCTCTTGGAAGCGGGCCGATTGGCGACGCTGGGCCTCACGCAGAATGTCGCGGGCCACCGGCGCCGCGGCTCGGGAACCGCCGCCGCCGTGCTCAACAACGACGGCGATCGCGTAGCGCGGATTCTCAACCGGTGCGTAGGCAACAAAGAGCGCATGATCGCGCTCGATCCACGGGATCTCCTCGATCGATAGGTTGGCTGCGCGGTCGGCGGCCGTGATGCGGCGTACCTGGGCGGTGCCCGTCTTACCGGCCATGGTCATGCCTTCATCCTCGATCCGCGCACGATAGGCGGTGCCGCCCTGCGGGTCGTTGACCACGCGATTCATACCTTCGCGCACCAGATCCATGGCAAACGGGTCGACACCCAGCGGTTCGAACTCAGGAATGCTCGGCCCGCCGGCCGGCCGCGCCAGCCGCGGCACAACCTTATGTTGGCCATTGCCCAGGCGCGCCGCCATGACGGCAAGCTGCAGCGGGGTCGTCAGCACGTATCCCTGGCCAATGCCGGCGATCAACGTCTCGCCGCCTTGCCACGATTCACCCATCACCGCGAGTTTCCACGCAGGCGTCGGGATCAAGCCCTCCCGTTCGCCGGGCAGTTCGATGCCGCTCACCTCACCCAAGCCGAAGCGGTTTGACATCTCCGCCATTCGCTCGGCGCCGAGCTTGCGGGCGGTTTCGTAGAAATAGACGTCGCACGAGCGCTTGATCGCATCGACCATGTTCATGTGGCCGTGGCCGCCGCGCTTCCAACAATGGAATCGGTGGTTGCCGAGCGTGTAGTGGCCCGGGCACCAGACCGTTTGATTGGGATCGATCAGGCCTTCCTGCAAACCGGCGAGAGCGACCATCATCTTATAGGTCGACCCGGGCGGATACTGGCCGGCGACCGCCTTGTTGATCAGCGGCGTCTTCGGATCGTTCAACAAGGTCTGCCAGAGATCACCGCTGAGCCCATAGGTGAAGACGTTGGGATCGAAACTGGGCGAGGAGACAAGTGCCAGGACGTCGCCATTGGTGACATCCATGACGATGACGGCGCCCGCCTCGTCCTGCAGTCGGCGCGCGGCAAACGCCTGCAGGCCGATATCGATGGTGAGCGTCAGGTCGTTGCCGGGCAGCCCTTCCTGGCGCGCGATCTCGCGGATGATCCGGCCATAAGCGTTGACCTCGACATGCTGGGTGCCGGCACTGCCGCGCAGAACAGGCTCGAAGATGCGTTCGGCGCCGTTCTTGCCGGTGCGAAAGCCGGGCAACTCAAGCAGCGGATCGCCGGTCAACTCGGCTTCCGACACCGCGCCGACATAGCCGGTGACATGGGCGGCGAGATCACCATAGGGATAAAGCCGGCTTTCGCCGACTTCGATCATCACACCGGGCAGTTCCGGCGCGTTGACCTCAACGCGGGCGACTTCCGACCAGGTGAGGTCCTCGCGCACGGTCACCGGTACAAAGTCGCGCTTGCGCGACGTCTCGCGGTTGACCCGGCTGATATCGCGGTCGGTCAGTTCGACGATAGCGCTCAGCCGATCCAGGGTGTCGGCAACGCTTTCGGTCTGTTCGGACACCAGGACGAGGCGGTAGTTCTGCCGGTTGACCGCAACGCCGTTGCCAAAACGATCGAGGATCAGGCCGCGTGGCGGCGGCAGGAGACGCATGTTGATGCGGTTCTCTTCGGCCAAGACCTCATAGGCTTCGGCATCGATGACCTGAAGCTGGTAGAGGCGCGCGACCAGCCCGGACAGCAGCAGCGCCTGGCCACCGGCCAGAATGACGGCGCGCCGGGTGAACTGCTTGCGTCTGTCGAGGTCGCGGTTCATGTCAGCTGGCCGCCGTGTTGCCGGCCATGCGTGGCAGCAGGGCATGGCAGCGGCCCAACAGCCACGCGACAGCGGGGAAGATGGCGATGGTGACAATCGCCTGCAGAACAACGGGCGTGATGGCGAGGAACGTGCCCATGTAGATCGAGCCCAGTAGCCAGCGCAGCATCATGGCCAGCGGCGCGATGAGCGCGAAACCCCACCACAAGATGTGAAACGGCTTGTGCAGGAAGAACCGGCGCTGCGTGACGCTGATCGCTTGGGCCACGACCAAGACGAGCGCGCCCAGCCCCAGCGGACCGCCGGTGACGATATCGCTGATCAGACCCAGGAAGAAAGCGGCGGCATAGCCGAACAGGTCCGGTCGGTAGACCGCCCAGTAGAAGACGGCGGCCAACGTCAGGGACGGCGTCACCGCCCCCACATGGGGCAGTTGTAGGGGTACGGCCATCAGCATGGAGAGAACGACCGCCAGGAGGAACGGCGCCAAACCAGCGACCAGATAGCGCAGTCTGCGGACCTGGCTTTCCATTACCAGAGCTGATCGATGGCGCCGGCTTCTCGGGTCGTCGGCAGAAGACCCGGCAGGGCGTAGTCAAGCACCCGGACATACTCGGCACGGCCGACATCGACGAAGGGCTGCACCTGCCACACGCCATCCTGGTTGCCGGTAACCTGACCGACCGGCAGGCCCGGCGGCAGCATGCCGCCCTCACCCGACGTCACCAGCCGGTCGCCAACCGTCACGATGTCCTCGTCGGTGACATAGACCAGACGCAGCCGGTCGGAGTTGTCGCCGGACAAAACGACCGATTCGCCGGTACGCTCAATGACGACGGGAATGCGGCTGTTCAAGTCGGTCAGCAACAGGATCCGGGCGCTGCGATTGCCGACCTCGACAATGCGGCCAATCATGCCCTCGGCCGTCACCACGGCCTGGCCGACGCCGACCCCGTCGTTGGCACCGGCATTGACCAACGCGGTACGCACGAAACTGCCGCTCGACATGCCGATGACCCGCGCGGTCACAAAGGTGCTGCGCGGCTCGGCGACCGCCGACAGCAGAACCCGAAACTCCTCGTTCTCGGCGCCCAGGCGGCGCGCCACGGTCTGCCAGTGCAAGAGCCGCTCGTTCTGCTCGCGCAGCTTGGCGTTTTCCTCGAAGACCGAGAAGAAATGATCGACGTAGTCGATGCCGTCCTGGACCGCCCCGACCGGGCGCGACAGCACATCCATGACCGGCGCCAGACCATCGACGGCCTGGGCGCGCATGTTGACGACAATGGGGTTGTCGACCCGGTTCAACAGCATCAGGCCAATGGCGATGCCGACGAAGAGCGGCAACGCGAAGCGCTGAACGATTCCTCTTATGGAATAGGTCAGCTTCAGCATGCGGCGTTACCCCGGTGGCGCCCCCCAAAGCGCCACTCGATTGTTGTTAGTCGAACTGATTATAGAGTACGTGCTTCAACGTCTTCTTGTCTTCAAGAACCCGCCCGGTTCCCAAGGCGACGCAGCTCAGGGGTTCGTCGCCGATCGAGACAGGCAGGCCGGTGGCGTGACGCAAAACGTTGTCGAGATTGC
Source organism: Pseudomonadota bacterium (assembly GCA_039028155.1). NCBI lineage: Bacteria > Pseudomonadati > Pseudomonadota > Pseudomonadota bacterium. The sequence goes on along the minus strand of JBCCIS010000008.1, from coordinate 93,504 downwards.
CCAGAAGCGCACCGCCGCCGGTCAGCACGATGCCCTTGTCGACGATATCGGCGGCCAGCTCCGGCGGCGTCTGTTCCAGCGCCGTCTTCACGGCGTCAATGATCTGACCGACCGGTTCCGACAGGCTTTCGGCGACCTGGCGCTGGCTGATGATGAGCTCTTTCGGCACGCCGTTCATCAGATCGCGGCCCTTGATCTCCATGGTGTCGCCTTCGCCGTCGTCGGGCGGGCTGGCCGAGCCGATGGTCTTCTTAATGCGTTCCGCGCTTGATTCGCCGATTAACAGATTATGGGTGTTGCGGATGTAGCGGATAATCGCCTCGTCCATCTTGTCACCGCCGACGCGCACCGAGCGCGAATAGACGATGCCACCCAGAGACAGGACCGCGACCTCCGTGGTACCGCCGCCGATATCGACCACCATCGATCCGGTCGGCTCGGTCACCGGCAGGCCGGCGCCGATGGCGGCCGCCATCGGTTCCTCGATCAGGCCGACCTTGCGCGCGCCGGCACTCTCTGCCGATTCCTGAATCGCGCGCCGCTCGACCGCCGTCGAACCGGAGGGAACGCAAACAATCACCTCGGGGCTCGCGAAGCTGCGCCGGTTATGCACCTTGCGGATGAAGTGCTTGATCATCTCCTCGGCGATCTCGAAATCCGCGATAACGCCGTCGCGCAGCGGGCGGATGGCTTCGATGTTGCCGGGCGTGCGGCCAACCATCAGCTTGGCCTCCTCGCCGACCGCCAGCACCTGAGTCTTGCCGCGCGATGTCGCGATGGCGACCACCGACGGCTCGTTCAAGGCGATGCCGCGCCCCTTGACGTAGACGAGTGTGTTGGCTGTTCCCAGATCGATGGCCATGTCCGATGACATGAAACCGAGAAGACGGGCAAGCATGGTCGCTCTTTTCTCTCCCAAACGGGGCGCCCAGCGCCCCGTGATCCCCAATTAGCCCGTCCCTCTTGTCACCGCCGTTACACCCGGACCGACCGGGATGGCTGCCTCGCGATGACCCAAAATGGGACAGACCCTGCTAGCTCACCTAGGAGGCGAGATTTCACCAGCTATTTCAAGCAGCTAGCCGGCGACATTCATACCATGACCTACGATTATCAACGATAGTTAATAATTCGGCGTGTACCCGTGACACCTGTCACAATCCTGGCCGTCTGCCAAGGGCGATCGGAAGAGGCAGGCCGATTAGTTTTTCGACTTGTCCACCATCCGGGTCTCGGCGATCCACGGCATCATGCCGCGCAGGCGCGCGCCGACTTCCTCGATCCCGTGCTCGGCCTCGCGCCGGCGGGTCGCCTTGAAACTGGTCTGGCCAACCTCGTTTTCCAGCATCCAATCGCGGGCAAAGCGGCCGGACTGGATATCGTCCAGGATCCGCTTCATCTCGGCGCGGGTCTCGTCGGTAATGACGCGGGGCCCACGCGTGTAGTCACCGTACTCCGCCGTATTCGAAATCGAATAGCGCATGTTGGCGATGCCGCCCTCGTAGATCAGGTCGACGATCAACTTCACCTCGTGGACGCATTCGAAGTACGCCATCTCCGGCGCATAGCCGGCTTCGATCAGCGTCTCATAACCAGCCTTAATGAGTGACGTCAGACCGCCGCACAAAACCACCTGCTCGCCGAACAGGTCGGTTTCGCATTCTTCGCGGAAGCTGGTCTCGATAACACCGGCACGGCCACCGCCGATAGCGCAGGCATAAGAGAGGCCAAGCTCATGCGCGCCACCGGTCGCGTCCTGGGCGATCGCCAGCAGGCACGGCACGCCGGCGCCGCGCTGGTACTCCGCGCGCACCGTATGGCCCGGCCCCTTGGGCGCCACCATGATGACGTCCAGATCGCTGCGCGGCTCGATCAGGTTGAAGTGAATGTTGAGACCATGGGCAAACGCCAGGGTGGCGCCCTGCTTCATGTTACCGTGAAGGTGGTCGCGATAGAGCGCGCCCTGCCCTTCGTCCGGCGTCACCAGCATGATGAAGTCGGCCCAGGCCGCAGCATCGGCGGGCGTCATGACCTGAAGTCCCTCGCCCTCGGCCTTGGCCGCGCTGCCGGAGCCTTCGCGCAGCCCGATCGCGATGTTCTTGACGCCACTGTCGCGCATATTGAGCGCATGGGCGTGACCCTGGCTGCCGTAACCGATTACCGCGACGTTCTTCGACTTGATCAGATTGATGTCGGCATCGCGATCGTAATAGACACGCATGGTTCCTTATCCTTCTTGGTCAACTGGCCTATTGGCCATGCTCGGTTCAGATGGGCTCGGGGCCGCGAGAAATGGCGACAACGCCGGTGCGCGAGACATCGGCCAGGCCCAGGGGCTGCATCAGGTTCACAAAGGCATCGATCTTGTCCGACGCGCCGGTGATCTCGAAGACGAACGACTCGATCGTGCTGTCGACCACGCGGGCCCGGAAGACATCGGCGATACGCAGTGCTTCTACGCGCTTTTCACCGGTGCCCGCAACCTTCACCAGCGCCAACTCGCGCTCGACGTGCGGGCCCTCGGCGGTCAGGTCGCTGACCCGGTGCACCGGCACCAGCCGGCGCAGTTGCGCCTTGATCTGCTCGATGATCATTTCGGTGCCGGCGGTCACGACGGTGATGCGGGACCGACCGTGCTCGGGATCGACCTCACTGACGGTCAGGCTGTCGATGTTGTAGCCGCGGCCTGAGAACAGGCCGATGACGCGCGCCAAGACGCCTGGTTCGTTATCGACCAGAACAGCGATCGTTGCGCGCCGCGATTTTTCGGTATCTGTCACTTCATCCCCCAACGACGGAGACGGGCCGCTGTCGTCTGGCGCGCGTCTCCGATCAAGGTTTGTCTCTCAAGGGCCATGCTCAGACGAGCACCATGCCCTCATCCTTGGTCGCGTCGTCGAGTTCTACCTCGTCGTCGGGGCTCATCGTGACCTGGTTGTGGGCCGCGCCGGCGGGGATCATCGGATAGACGTTTTCGTCGGGATCGACCTCCACGTCGACGATGACCGGCCGATCGGTCTCGATCATCTCCTTGATGATGTCGTCGACGTCACCGGGCTTTGAGGCCCGCAAACCAAGCGCGCCGAACGACTCAGCCAGCTTCACGAAATCCGGCAGGGACTCCATGTAACTTTCCGAATACCGGCCGCCAAAGAAAAACTCCTGCCACTGGCGCACCATGCCCATCCAGCGGTTGTTCAGGATGAACACCTTCACCGGCAGGCGATACTGCGCCAGCGTCGACATCTCCTGAATGTTCATCAGCACCGAGGCTTCGCCCGCCACATCGATCACCAAGGCGTCAGGATGGGCGACCTGGACGCCCATCGCGGACGGCAGGCCATAACCCATGGTGCCGAGACCGCCAGAGGTCATCCAATGATTGGGCTTTTCGAAATCGATGAACTGGGCCGCCCACATCTGATGCTGCCCGACTTCCGTGGTGATGAAGACGTCATCACGCCCATGCAGATGAGCGTTCAACCGTTCGAGCGCATACTGCGGCTTGATCAGCTGCTTCGACGGCTTGTACTTGAACGACTTCTTCTTGCGCCAGCCGTCGATGCTCTTCCACCAGGCCTCCAACGCCTTGGCGTCGGGGCGCACCTGACGCGCCTTCCAGACCTTGATCAGGTCCTCGAGCACATAGCCGCAGTCGCCGATGATCGGCACGTCGACGGCAATGTTCTTGTTGATCGACGAGGCGTCAATGTCGATATGGATCTTCTTGGAGTCCGGCGAAAACGCATCGGTCCTGCCGGTCACCCGGTCATCGAAGCGTGCCCCGACGCACAGCATGACGTCGCAGTCGTGCATGGCCATGTTGGCTTCCAGCGAACCGTGCATGCCCAGCATACCCAGGAACTGCTTGTGGGAGGCCGGCAAGGCGCCTAAGCCCATCAGCGTCAGGGTCACCGGGAAGCCTGAAATGTCGGCCAGGTTGGTCAGCAGCTGCGACGCCGCAGGCCCGGCATTCACGACACCGCCACCGGCATAGATGATCGGCCGCTTGGCCTTTGCCAACAGATCGACCGCTTCCTCGATACGGGCCATGTCGCCTTTGACCTGCGGGTTGTAGCTCTTGTGCTTGACCCGCGCCGGCGGCAGGTAGGTGCCTTCGGCGTTGACGACGTCCTTCGGCAGATCGACGACGACCGGACCCGGCCGGCCGCTCCGGGCGACGTGGAACGCCTCGTGTAGGACGCGCGGCAGATCCTCGACGCTCTTCACCAGATAATTATGCTTGGTGCAGGGTCGCGTGATGCCGACCGTGTCGGCTTCCTGAAACGCATCGTTGCCGATCAGATGGGTCGGCACCTGACCGGTCAAACAAACGATCGGAATGCTGTCCATCAGCGCATCGGTCAGACCGGTCACGCAGTTGGTCGCGCCGGGACCCGACGTCACCAGAACGACACCGACCTTACCGGTCGAGCGCGCATAGCCTTCCGCCGCGTGAACGGCGCCACCTTCCTGGCGGACCAGGATGTGGCGGAGGTGATTTTGCTGGAAGATGGCATCGTAGATCGGAAGTACCGCACCGCCCGGATAGCCGAATACGACGTCAGAACCCTGGTCCAGCAGGGCTTTGACGATCATTTCGGAGCCGGTCATACGGTCCTTGGCCACGGTCTCATCCTCCGGTTGGGCGGGCACCGACCCGCCAAATCAGCCCCTGAACGGTGTTTTCCAGTGTCATCACCGGTCATCAGGGCACAAAACAGCAACGCGCGACCGGGTCGCACGCCGCAATGAGGGCGGGAAACTACGCTTTTGGCCCTTTGGCGGTCAACAGAAACCCGGAGATGTGTGCGCGGGCGCACGCCAGGCGCTCCGCGGCATCCTGATCGTCTAGAACGATCGCATCACCTGCCTGATGGCGAAACCAGGTCAACTGGCGTTTGGCATAGCGCCGTGTCGCCGTCTTGGCCGTCTGAACCGCCTCATCCACGGCCATCTCGCCCCTTATGTGCGCCAGCAGGGGCGGCACCCCAAGGGCACGCATGGCCGGCAGGTCGGGCGACAGATCGCGGTCAGTGAGCGCGGCGACCTCCTGCAAAGCGCCGGCGGCCATCATGGCATCGAACCGTTCGTTGCAGGCCTGGTAGAGGACCGCGCGGTCGGGACGAAGCACAAGAAAGAGCACCGGTCCCGGCCAGGCGTTCCGGCGAGGCTGCTGCTGCCAGGCCGAAAGCGGCTCACCGGTGGCTTCGTGAACTTCCAGCAGGCGGATCAGACGTTGCGCGTCGCCAACCGGAATGCGTTGGGCAAGGTCCGGATCGACAGCGCGGGCGAGATCATGAAGCTCCTGCGCCGTGAAACCGTCCACGCGCGCCATGACGTCAGACCGTACTGATGCCGGCACATCCGGGATAGGCGACAAGCCGCGCATGAAAGTCGCGAGATAGAGCCCGGTTCCGCCGACGATGATCGGCACGCTGCCGCGTGTCAGGCAGTCCGTGACAACACGTCGCGCCGCATCGGCCCACAACGCCACGGAACAGCGCTCCGTAACGGACATGAACCCATAGAGGTGATGCGGTACGCGTCGCTCGTCGTCGGGACCGGGACGCGCGGTCAGCAGGCGCAGCTCGTCATAGACCTGCATGCTGTCGCCGTTGATGATCTCGCCACCGACCATCTCCGCCAAATCCATCGCCAACGGCGACTTGCCCGAAGCCGTCGGACCGCCTATCACCACCAGCGGTTCGCCTGATCGTTCGTTGGGATTGCTATCCGCCATGTCACTTGTTGCCACCGTCATTGTCGGATCCGACGATCCGCGACTTGACGATACCATGTTTGACGGCCTCGCCCGCCAGTTGGACGCCCAGATCGACTGGCTCGATCCCGGCCGGGCCGTCGATCTGCTGGTGCAGGGCGACAATCGCGAGGCACTGTCATTGACGCTGAAAGACGCGCTGCGCGATCGACCCGTCGACGTGGTCATTCAAGACACTGACAACCGGCGCAAACGTCTGCTGGTCGCCGATATGGACTCGACCATCATCACGGTCGAGTGCATCGACGTCCTGGCGGCCCAGACCGGTATCGGCGACGAGATAGCCGCTGTAACGGCCCGCACCATGCGCGGCGAGCTGGAGTTTGCACAGTCGCTGCGTGAACGCATGGCACTGCTTGCCGGCACACCGATCGAGGCGCTCGAGGCCGCATGGCGCGACAGTGTCGCGCTGACACCGGGCGCCGGGACCTTGATCGCGACCATGCGCGGTCACGGCGCCTTCACCGCTTTGATATCCGGTGGGTTCACCTGGTTCACCGAACGGGTCGCCCAACGTGTCGGTTTCGATATGCATCAGGCCAATCAGCTGAACGTCGAAAACGGCCAGCTAACCGGTTCCCTGACGGAACCGATCCTGGATCGCGGCGCCAAGGAGACCTTGTTGCGTGGCCTGGCCGATGAACGCGGCATAGCCCTGGCCGATACCCTTGCCGTCGGCGACGGCGCCAACGATATCGCGATGATCAAGGCCGCCGGACTGGGCGTCGCCTATCACGGCGTCCAGGCCGTTCGGGAGGTCGCCGACGCCGATGTTCAACACGGCGACCTGACCGCCCTGCTCTACATGCAGGGCTATCGCCAATCGGAGTTCCGGACCGCTTAGCGGGCGGTCAGCCTTCGATATCGACCGCCAGGTAGTGGGCGTCGTCGTCGCTGCGCAGGACCCGCACGACGACGGATTTCAAATCGCGATCCCGAGCGCCGTCGATCTGCGCCACGACGTCGTCCACCGTGTCGACCTGCTCTTGACCGACCTCGGGAATGAGATCGCCCTGCAGAATGCCGGCACGCGCGGCCGGGCTGCCCGGCGCCACATTGGTAACGACAACGCCGTCAACGTCGTTCGGCAAATCGAATTCCTGCCGCAGTTGCGGGCTGACCGGCTCCAACACCATGCCCAGCACATCGGTCGGCGCCTTGCTTTTCTCAGGCTGTTGCTCGGGCTGGCCGCCGTTCATGGTCGCCGCCAACTGGTCCTCGAACACTTCGAGCTCGCCCAGTTCGACATCGAAGGTCATTTCCTCGCCGCGTCGCACGACAACGACCTCGACCGCCTTACCGACTTCCGTCTCGGCGACAACCCGCGGCAGTTCGCGCATTTGGTCGATCGCCTTGCCATCGAAGGTAATGATGACGTCGCCGTTCTCGAGCCCCGCATCGGCCGCCGGTCCGTCCGGCGTCACGCTGGCAACCAACGCGCCATCCGACGACTTGAGGCCCAAGCCTTCGGCGATTTCCGGCGTGATCGACTGGATACGGACACCCAGCCATCCGCGTCGGGTGCGGCCGAATTCCTGAAGCTGGGCCACGACGCGTGTCACCAAGTTGGAGGGGACCGCGAAGCCGATGCCGACGGAACCACCCGACGGCGAGAAGATGGCGGTGTTCACGCCGATCACGTTGCCGTTCATGTCGAACAGCGGTCCGCCGGAGTTGCCGCGGTTGATCGGCGCATCGGTCTGTAGGAATTCGTCATAGGGGCCGGCGCTGATATCGCGCTGACGCGCCGAGATAATGCCGGCGGTCACCGAACTGCCGAAACCGAACGGATTGCCGATCGCCAGCACCCACTCACCGACGCGCACTTCGTCGGAATCACCGAACGAGACATGAGGCAGGTCCTCGTCGGTGTCGACCTTCAAGAGCGCGAGATCGGTCTTGGGATCGACACCGATGACCTCGGCCTCCAACTCCCGGTCATCGTTCAGGCGCACCGTGATGGTGTCGGCCTCTTCAATGACGTGATTATTGGTCACCACATAGCCGCTGGGATCGATGATGAAGCCTGAGCCCAGGGACGTCGGGCGGCTTTCCTGTGGGGCGTCGCCGTCGCCGTTACCGTAGCGTTCGAAGAAGTCCTTGAAGAAGTCCTCGAACGGCGAGCCTTCGGGGAACTCAGGAATCTGATCACCACCAAAACTCGTGACGAACTCTTCGGTCGTGATCGAGACCACGGCCGGCGTCAGTTCTTCGGCCAGATCGGCGAAGCTCTCCGGTACCGTCTGGGACCACGCCCGGTCGCTGTCGGCGACCAGGGAACCGGCGGCGAAAAACGCCGCCACCAGGCAAAAACCAACATGTTTCATCATCGCAGCTTTCATTCCGAAATCACCGTGTTTCACGTCGTGGACCGGCCTATCCCTACGTACGCCGACATCCTGGATAGCCGATCACCCTTTGACCAGCCACATCAATGTGACCGCCGCCACTGCCACAGCCAATCCGGTCAGCCGGACGGTCGCAACCGGCTGGGCCAGGACGTGCAGCATCGCGCGTTTCATGGCATTGGGGAACAGGGCATAGGCCGCACCTTCCAAGAACAGGGCGATCGCAATCGCCACCAGGATCTCGGTCAACGACCTAAACCCGGCCTATGGCAACGATATGGCACGCTTGGCGCGCCCTAAGGTTGCGCCGCCGTCGTATCGCCAGATGTGCCGCTACCGCTCACCGTATCGCCTAACGAATCGAGCGAATAGTCGGCGCCACCCATGCCTTGCACGCTGTTCAGGAACTGCAGGAAGTCACCGTCCGGCGACATGATGATGGTCGTGTCGTCGGCGTTCAACGCCTCGCGATAGGCCTGCATCGTGCGATAGAAGGTAAAGAACTCGACATCCTGGCCGAACGCGTCGGCAAAGATACGAACGGCCTCGCCATCGCCCTCACCACGCAGGATTTCCGACTGGCGCCGTGCCTCCGAAATCAAGACGGTGCGGGTCCGGTCCGCCTCAGCGCGGATCCTGAGCGACTGCTCCTCACCCTGGGCGCGGATCTCACGGGCCTCACGCTCACGTTCGGTCTGCATGCGCTCATAGATCGCCTGGCTGTTTTCTTCCGGCAGATCGGCGCGCTTGATACGCACGTCGATCACGACGACGCCGAACTGGGCGGCCTCGCGGTTGATGCGGATACGGATGTCCTCCATCAGCCGCTCACGCTCGCCGGAGATGACGTCGACCAGCGGCACCGTACCGATCAACTGACGCATACTGGCGTTCAGCAGGTTGGAGAGTCTGGCGCGCGCCACCTCTTCGGTGCCCACCGCCTGGTAGAACTCCAGCGGATTGGTGATCCGGTAGAACGCAAAGGCGTCGATCACCAGGCGTTTCTGGTCGGACGCGATCACTTCCTGCTGCGGATTCTCGAATTCCAGCACGCGCTTGTCATAGATGACGACGTTCTGGATGAACGGGACCTTGAAGTGAAGGCCGGGTTCGGTCACCACCTGCTTGGGATCACCGAACTGAAGGACGATGCCTTGTTCGGTCTCCTGAATGGTGAAGAGCGCGCTGGATCCCACGATCAGGATGGCGGCGATAACGACCGCGCCGATGATAAGGCTCTTTTTCATCACTGGCCTCCCGCGCCGTCGCCGCGCCTGAGCTGATCAAGCGGCAGGTAGGGAACAACGCCCTGGGTGCCGACGGCGCCATCATCGATGATCATCTTGTTCATGCTGCGCAGGATCTCTTCCATGGTCTCCAGGTAGATCCGCCGTTGCGTGACGTCCTTGGAGTCTTTGTACTCGTTGTAGACCGACAGGAAGCGGGCCGCCGAACCCTCGGCGTTGTTGATGATCTCCTGTTTGTAGGCCTCGGCCTCCTGGATCATCTTTTGCGCCTCGCCTCGCGCGACCGGCACGATCGAGTTCTGATAGGCCTGGGCCTCGTTGATGAAACGCTCCTGGTCGGCGCGCGCCGCCTGGACGTCGCGGAAGGCGTCGATCACCGCGCCCGGCGGGTCGACCTTCTGCAGTTCGACCTGCCGCACCTCGACGCCGGCGCCGTACTCGTCAAGAATGTTCTGGATTAACGCCAGCGTCTCCTCCTCGACCCGTCCACGTCCCTCGGCGAGCGCGGACGCCAACGCCGTCTGGCCGATGACCTGACGCATGGCGCTTTCGGCCACGTCCTTCACGATGGTGCGCGGATCGCGCACGTTGAACAGGTATTGGCCGGCGTCGTTGATGCGCCAGAAGACGGTGAACTGAACATCGATGATGTTCTCGTCTCCGGTCAGCATCAGGCTTTCGTCCGGCTGATCGCGATTGGTATCGCCCCTGAAGCCGACTTCGGTGCGCTCGATACGCGTCACCTTCGGCGTGAAGACCTCACCGATCGGCGTTGGCCAGTTATAGTTCAGGCCCGGCTGGGTGGTCGCCTCCCACTTGCCGAACACCAGTTCGACACCCTGCTCGTCAGGCAACACCCGATAGAAGCCGGAGAGCAGCCAGACCACGACCAAAACGACGACAATCAACAAAATGCCGCGGCCGCCGCCAAGGCCGCCGGGCAAGAGTCCCTTGCCCTTGTCCTGGACCTTGCGAATCAGGTCTTCGAGATCAGGCGGCTGGCCACCGCCGCCACCACCACCGCCGCCACCGCGGCTGGGCCCCCGGCCCCATGGTCCCCCACCGTTGTCGCCGCCGGGGCCTTGCCAGCCCCCGCCACCACCTTGATTGTTCCACGGCATGCGTTCTGCCTCTCCCGGTCCCTGTCCACGCACGGACAATTAGTTAAGGGCTTAAGTATGGGTTGTTGCGCTGAGATCAAGCGTTATATGACAGATGCGCGGCCAGCCGCAAACGTAGCCGTGCTGCGATTGCCCGTGATTTTCGACTTTCTTCAGAGGACTTAAGCATGGCTCGGGTCACCGAAGATGAGGTGAGGAGCGCCCTTAGCGCGGTCATTGACCGGGATACGGGCCGGAATCTCATCGAATCCAATATGATAAGCGGCCTGGTCGTGAAAGACGGTAATGTCGGCTTTGCCATCGAGGTCGACCCGAAAGACGGCGCGGCCAAGGAGCCGCTGCGCCAGGCCGCTGAATCGGCCGTGAACGCAATTTCGGGCGTCCTCTCGGTCACTGCGGTCCTGACCGCCCATCAGGCGCCCGACAGCTCGGGCCAGGCGGAGCAGGCACCGCCAAAACCCGCCGAGCGAGAGCAAGCGTCAACGCCGGACATTCCCGGTGTCGGCATGATCATCGCGGTCGCCAGCGGCAAGGGTGGCGTCGGAAAATCGACCACGGCGGCCAACCTGGCACTGGCGCTGGCAGGCCTGGGGCAGCGAGTCGCCCTGCTGGACGCCGATATCTACGGTCCGTCGGTGCCCCGGCTGCTTGCGTTGAAGGGGAAACCGGAAACCGATGGCAATCAGCTTTGGCCCAAGGAGCAATACGGCATCAAATGCATGTCGATCGGCCTGCTGATCGAGGAAGACACGCCCATGGTCTGGCGCGGACCCATGGTCCAGTCAGCCTTGGAGCAGATGTTGCGCCAGGTCGCCTGGGGTGACATCGACATCATGGTCATCGACATGCCGCCGGGTACAGGCGATGCCCAGTTGACCCTGACCCAGCGCGCGCCGCTGGCAGGCGCGGTGATCGTCTCGACGCCACAGGACCTGTCGCTGATCGATGCCCGCAAGGGCCTCAACATGTTCAAGAAGGTCGATGTGCCGATTCTGGGTATCGTCGAGAACATGAGCTATTTCGTCTGCGGGAACTGCGGCCACCGCACAGATGTCTTCGCTCATGGCGGCGCCCGCAAGGAAGCCGAGAAGCTGGGCGTGCCGTTTCTTGGCGACATCCCGCTAGATATCGCGATCCGCGAAAGCTCCGATGAGGGCAAGCCGATCGTCGTCGCCGAACCCGAAGGTGCTCATGCGAAAGCCTATCAGGCTATCGCCCAATCGGTCCTCGACCAGCTCGCCGGCAGTACACGCGAGGCGCCGCGCATCGTCATGCAGTAACTGTTGGGCCCACGGGCCGTCAGTTCAGCCTGTGGGTCCAGTTGATTGAGGTCTTGGTGTTGATCTCGTGGAAGGCGGTGCTGCAGTTGTCGGCCTCGCCGACAATGCGGAAATTGCTGGGCACCGGATCGACACACAACATGGTCGAGCCGACCCACGCGGTGAAGTAACCCTCCGCATCCAGGTCGCTCTCGGCATAGACGTAGTACCACTGCCACTGAAGCGGCCCGTCGAAGACGACAATGCAGCTGTTGGCATCGACGGTGTACCAGCCCTGGGTCACATAAGCCGTGTTGTCCCAGAAGCCGACGGCCGCATGCGCGCGCGTGTCGGTGTCGTTGCAGACATTAAACTCGGCGGCCGCCGGGCGAGCGATCACGCACAGCAGCAGGGCCACAACCGCGGATGTTGCCCGTAACCAACCCATATCGCTCGATCTCCGTTTACCGCGCGTCGACACGCCATCAGTTCTGCCCGATGTGACCTGCGATCACGGGACCCGTCAATCCGCCAGACGGATTACTCCGCCTAGAACCTCCTAACATATTGAAAATTATAACGTAATCTACGTCGCCACCTGAACGAGCCAACGATCAAAGGAGTTATGATCAAGCCCAACATGCCCGAAACCCCTCCGGGTTTGTTGCGGTAGCGCCGGTTCCGACACCAGAAGATGACGCCTATTCGAGGCGAAATGTCATGGTTTCCGTCTCACCGGCCTCGATCTCGAAGAACTGGGTCTCGCAACTGGAGTTTCCGGTGATCTCGAACTGGTTCGGCCAATGAACACACAGGGGAACATCGCCGGACCACACGTCGTAGTTGCCATACTCGTCCGTCGCCGTTTCGGCATAGACGTAGTACGCAGGCCACTTCAGCGGTCCAGGATAGATAACCAAGCATCCATTCGCCGGCACCTGCCACCAACCCCGCGTCAGGTAATCCTCGTTGTTGAAGTACCCGACCGCCACATAGGCATCCTCGTGGCTATCGTTGCAGACCTGAAAGTCGGCCTTTGCCGAGCCCGGCGCGATGATCCACGCCAACGCGGCACATACAAACATGCTTCGACGGCCCCACGTCATCGTTGTCTCCGACCTACACCCGTTTTGATGCCGTCAGATGCCGTCGCCGAGACCTGACCGCAAAAGGAAGGATCCCATCATATCGCCTGGCCCGCCAGCCGGTCGAGCGCGTCACGATCGATACCTACGCCGGCAGCGGCTGCGACCAGATCTTCCCAGGCGGCCTCGGCAATCGGTATGCCGTTCGCCACCCGCTCGGCACGGTTTCGCCGTTCCGGCTCACCAGCGAGGAGAACGCCCTCGGTTTCAGGCGCCGGCGACGCCGAACGGGCCCAGTCATAAAGCGCGTCGATTTCGTCTGTCATCGTCTGCCAGCCACCGAGGACCTTTGGATCGATCAGGATCGAGAGCATACCGTTGACGGTCGTCTCCTGTGTGTGGTGCCCGGGATGACTGGTACCTCCTCCGGTCAGGGCGCCACCCAGAAGATCGCACAACAGGCCAAGCCCAAAGCCCTTATGGTCGCCAAGCGGTACCAGGGCGCCGCCGGTGGCGTCGGGGATCATGGTGGCGGGATCGGTGGTGGGCCTGCCTTGCCGGTCGATCATCATGCCTTCGGCGAGCACCTCGTTCTTGTCGAAGGCGACACCGACCTTGCCAAAGGCGATCCGGCTGGTCGCAAGATCCAGGACAAACGGCGGATGACGGTCAGTGGCCGGCATCGCCGCGCAGATCGGATTGGTGCCTAGACGAGCTTCTATCCCGCCATAGGGCGCGACCAACGGCGGATGGCCGTGGGCATTGACGAAGTGGATCGATATCAGACCCTTGTCCAGGCAGCGTTCGGCCCAGGTACCGATCCGACCGAGGTGATGGCTGTTGCGAACCGCGACCACCTGGGCGCCGCTTGACGCCACACGCGCCATGCCTTCATCCATGGCGAAAGCGCCAATCACGGCGCCAAAACCAATGCCGCCATCGACCACCAGCACCGACCCGCAATCGGACACGACACGCCCGCGCTGTTTGGGATCGAGGCCGCCGGTCTTTATGCAGTCGATGTAGTAGACGGCCATTTGGATACCGTGGCTGTCGTGCCCGGCCAGATTGGCGTCAACCAACAGATTGGCAACGGCTTGCGCAATGTCTTCCTCGACACCGGCGGCGGCAAACACAGCGGCTGTCGAGCGGCGCAATCCGTTATGCTCGAACGTCAGCACACTAGAGATCCAGCACAGCGGCGAGTTCGTTCCACACGCGTTTGCTGAGCCCGCTGGATTCCTGGTCGACCTTTTCTCCGCGCAGCATTCGTTTCACCACGTCTATCTGGCCCGCCGTGAACTGGGCGCCGTTCAGCCGGTTCTCGACAAACGCGTCATAGGCCAGCGGCACCCACCGCTTGACCGTCTCCAGCATGGCCTCGGCAAAGACGCGGATCTCGTACTGGGCATGAGGGTCGGCGCGGAGCGCCAGAAAGTGGAAGAGATTGTGCAGATCGACCTTCCAGTACCACTGCGTATAGATGTTCAGCGGCAGGTTCATGCGCGCCAGCTCGCGCGCCAGGCCCTGCTTGTCGGGATCGGCCCCTTCGCCCTCGTTCAGCATGGTTTCGTAGTGGTCGTAGGCCTGAGCGGCATCCTGTTTCAGCGTATCCAGCACCCAGGCCGCCTCGTCGCCCTCCAGAACGTCGCCGCGCCCCTGGCGGTTGCTCTCCGACTGGGCCGCCAGATGCTCGGGCGCCGGGATATAGAACTCACGGTCCAGGATCGAATAGCGCGCGGAGTACTCGTTCACGTTCGCTGTGCGATGGCGAATCCACTGGCGCGCGACAAACACCGGCAGCTTGACGTGATACTTGATCTCGCACATCTCGAACGGCGTCGAATGGCGATGGCGCATCAGATAGCCGATCAGGCCGGCGTCGTTGCGCACCGACTTGGTGCCACGGCCATAGGACACCCTGGCAGCCTGCACGATAGCCGCGTCGTCGCCCATGTAATCGACAACCCTGACGAAACCGTGATCCAGCACGCCGATGGGCTGGTAGAGGATGTCCTCAAGATCGGGCGCCACGGCGCGGCGGGTTGGCTGATTCTGGGCGCGCTGTGCATCAATCTCGGCTTCCTGGTCGGGCGTCAGGTCCATCGGGTGTCGTCACCATTCTCAAGCATCTAAGGGGTTGAACCGCGAACTTACGTCACCGTTCGGCGGCGGCCAAGCGGCTCGGTTGGCACCGGCTGGCCAAACCCCTATATTCTGTGGTGTTCGGTTCGCCGGACTATGGCGATAAACGCTGGCCGGAATAAGCGTAGCGGACGCGGGGGCAGTACCCGCCGCCTCCACCATCTATGGGGGCGAACCAGGTTCGACGCGCGTGGTAAAGGGCTTTGCTTTCGCCCGGCATGATACCACCGTTATCGGGTCATTATGACAAACGCCAACGATAATGAGGCGTTCGCTGTTGCTGCTTAAGCAATAAGCGCGGTTCGGAGGGCACCGGGCAACAGAAGCCCTCCACTTTGCCTTGGGCAGCCGGCTGGGACGCGACAACCAATGACCGACGAGCACCTTGATTACGAACGCATGGTCGATGACGCCCTTAGAAGCGTCATGGTCCGCTCACTGCATTATGTTGCGGCGCACGGCCTGTCGGGCGATCACCACTTTTATGTCACGTTCCGCACGGACCACCCACAGGCGGTGGTCGGCGACGAGCTGAAGTCGAAGTATCCCGAAGAGATCACCATCGTCCTGCAGCACCAGTTCTGGGACCTGGACATCGGCGAAGAGGGATTTTCGGTCACGCTCAGCTTCAACCAGTCACCGCAGACGCTGACCGTGCCGTTTGGCGCGGTCACCGCCTTCGTCGACCCCAGCGTCAAGTTCGGCCTGCAGTTCAAGCCGTCCATGGACGGCGCCGACCATCCGGCCGCCATGCCGGTGGCGGTGGCCAAGGACGAGCCGATCGAGTCCAATGCGCCGGAACAGGACGACGAATCAGGCAAGGTCGTCGCACTGGACGAGTTCCGAAAGAAGTAACAGCCGGTCATGGCATCAGAAATCGCCGAGCGGGCCGTCGCGGCACTGACACCGCTGGGGCCGGTTCGCGCGCGGGCCATGTTTGGCGGGCACGGTATCTACCTGGATGATGTCATGTTCGCCCTGACGGCGTATGATCGCTTGTGGCTGAAGGTGGACGACGAGAACCGCGACGGGTTCCTGGCGGCCGGCGGTGAATCGTTCACCTACCGCCGCGACGCCGCGGCGAAACCGATCACCATGTCCTATGTCTCTGTGCCTGATGATGTCTGGGCAAATCCCGACAGCCTGATCGGCTGGGCCGAACAGGCTCTGAGCGCCGCGAGGCGCAACCAGTCCAAGAAGCGGTCGCGCAAGCGCAAGAAAGCCTGAACGGAGCTTCGCCCTAAAGGCCGATTGCGCTTAGGTCCAACGACCCTCCCGCGACCGGCGGGCACCAGAAGTAACCGCCGGAGATCGGCCGGGTGAAACGGAACAGGCCGTCGACCACGTTGTCATCCTCACCGATCATGTGGCGCAACTGAACCTCGAACGCATCGAGCGTCCTGCCGAACGCCACGAACACCAGGCCTTCGCCCGAGGCATCGGCCCACGGCATGGAACGACGGAGGATGACCGAGCGCGGCTCGAACTGGCTGGCCGACGTTCGTTTGACGTGGGCCGTCGCGGCCGCGTCCTCCAACTCCTCGTTATCGCTCAGGCGGCGGCCGATGATGTTGCTGTCCTTGTCGTCCTGATCGATGTGGTCGAAATGGTCGAGGTCGTGGGCCCATTGCTGAACCGCGACAAAGCTGGATCCATCAAGGCCGGGCCCGTGTCCGGCCACCAGAGCCGCGTCGACGGCCTCGTCGCCGACCGGGTTCTCGGTGCCGTCCTCGTAACCCGTCAGGTCCTGGCCGCGGCCGTACTTGAACCCATCGACCATGTGATCCAGCCGGAAGCACGACGCCAGATGATCGATGACGGCGCGGCCCCGGTGAAAGATATCGCCACGGTCTTCGCCGCGCACCCAGACCCAAAGATCGGCCTGGGTCGACGGTACCTCAGAGCCGCGACCGCTCATCGACGGGAACGTCCGCAATCCATCGATCGATGCGTCGAGCCCCAACACCAGCCCTGCTCCCAGACCGATGACCAAGCCGTCGTCGCCGGCCATGTTCTTCAGTACCTCAAGACCCGGAACGACATCGGCCTCCGGCAGCGCGATGAACTCGAGATAGCGGGAAAGGCTGGGAACGGGTTCCATGATCCCGGGTTGGTGCGAGCTCATCGTCGTGCCTCCATGACTGCTGTGCTCGTTCTGCGGCCAAGGGCTCGGCGATGCAACCCCACACTTCCGCATCTCTCGCAGATCGTCAAAAGATGGCTACACCGATCCACCGGTATCCGTTCTTTCAGCATCGAGCCGCCGTTTGACGTCGCCGGGCGAGCCGGTGCGCCGTGCCAAAATGGAGTACGCAATCGGGACCACGAACAGCGTGAACAAGGTGGCGGCCGCCACACCCCAGAACAGGACGATGCCGACGACAAGCCGGGTTTCCGAGCCCGCGCCCGATGCCAGGATCAGCGGCAGCGATCCGGCGATGGTCGTGATGGCGGTGATGATGATTGGTCGCAGCCGAAGCTCGGCACCTTCGACAATGGCGTCGTCGAAGGACCGGCCGCTGTCGCGCAGTTGATTGACGAACTCGACAATCAAGATGCCGTTCTTGGCCGCCAGCCCGACCAGGACGATCAGGCCGATCTGGCTGTAAAGGTTGAGCGACTGGCCGGTCAGATAGAGCCCGACCAGTGCACCGGCCATGGCCAGCGGCACGGTCACCATGATGACGAAGGGATGGACGTAGCTCTCGAACTGCGCGGCCAGGACCAGGAAGGCGACGAGAATGCCGGCGAACAGCACGAAGATTATGGAGCCGCCCGACTTCTTGAAATCCGCCGACTGGCCCTTGTAGTCGATGATGGCGCCTGCAGGCAGGTGCTCGTCGACCAGACCTTCCAGATAGTCGAGCGCCTCGCCCAAGGAGAGATCGTCGCTGAGATTGGCATCGAGCGTGATGGCGCGGATCCGGTTGAACCGGTTGAGGGTTGTCGAGCCGGCCGATTCCTCCAAGCTCACCACATTCGACAGCGGGATCAGCTGACCCGTGCGGTCGGAGCGGACATAGATGTTCTGCAGGCTGTCGGGCGTGTTCTGGGCGGACCGTTCGCCTTCCAGGATGATGTCGTACTCTTCTCCATCATCGATGTAGGTGGTCACCGCGCGGCCGCCCAGCATGGTCTCCAAGGTGCGCCCAATCTCCGTCACGGTGACGCCCAGGTCTGCCGCCCGGTCGTAGTCGATGACGACGCGAAGCTGGGGCCTGGTTTCCTTGTAGTCATGATCCAGCCCGATCAGACCA
This sequence comes from Pseudomonadota bacterium, assembly GCA_039028155.1. Lineage (NCBI taxonomy): Bacteria > Pseudomonadati > Pseudomonadota > Pseudomonadota bacterium. The sequence goes on along the minus strand of JBCCIS010000008.1, from coordinate 75,260 downwards.
GGGTTATCCTTGTCGATTTCGGCGAGCAGAATGTCGCGCCACTCGGCTAGCTGCTCATAGGTATCACCGCCGATCACGAAACGAACCGGTCGCTGCGATCCACCGCCAAAGCCCTGGCGCATTACGGGCACGGCCCTGACACCTGGAAGATCAGCAAGGCGCTCGCGCACATCATCCATGATCTCCCAGCTCGAGCGGCGCTCGCCCCAGTCATTCAGCACGACGGTCGCGCTGCCCGTGTTGAAGATCTCGGTGTTGCCAAAGGCTCGGGGCGAGCGGATCAGAAGACGGTTGATATCGCCGCTGTCGATCAACGGCGTCAACCGCTGCTCGATCTCATCCATGTAGGCGGCCATGTAGTCATAGGTCGCGCCTTCGGGACCGTCGACAATGATGAAGAACGTGCCGCGGTCTTCCCGGGGCGCGTATTCGCTGGGCAGCGCGCGGTAGAGCAAGGCGCCCAACGCGACCACCACGAGCATCAGGGCGACGACCAGCCAGCGGTGGCGGATGGCGCGTCGCAGCAGAGCGCCATAAATTCCGCGCAACCACAGCAGGCACCGATCAGAACCACGGCCGACGAGTGACTTTCTCGCGTTTCGCACCAGAAGCTTCGACGCCAGCATCGGCGACAACGTCAAGGCGACGAGTGTCGAGAAACCCACGGCCGCCGCCATGGTCAGGGCGAACTCGCGAAACAGCCGGCCGAGATTGCCCTCCAAGAACGAGATCGGCACGAAGACCGCGATGAGGACCAGGGTCGTCGCGATCACCGCAAAACCGACCTGGCGCGCGCCGTCATGGGCGGCGATCAGCCGGGTCTCGGCCTTCTCGTCCATACGCCGGTAGATGTTCTCCAGAATGACGATCGAATCGTCGACCACCAGCCCGATTGCCAGGACCAGGGCAAGAAGTGTCAGGAGATTGATGGTGAAACCGAAAGCCCACAGCATGATGAACGTCGCGATGATGGCGACGGGAATGGTGACCGTCGGGACCAGGGTCGCGCGCAGGCTGCCCAGGAACAGGAAGATCACAATGACGACCAGAACCAGGGCAATGGCGAGGGTCTTATAAACTTCCTTGACCGCGCCATCGACAAAGACGGTGGAATCGTAGCTGGTCGCGATGTTGAGGCCATCCGGAAGAGTCGCTTCGACCTGCGCCATTTCCGCCAGGACCGCATCGGCGACGGCCAGTACGTTGGCCGTCGACTGCTTTATGATGCCGATGCCGACCATCGGCTGACCGTTACTGCGGAAGAGCGAACGCTCTTCTTCGGTGCCGATCTCGACACGTGCGACGTCGCCAACACGAACAAGATAGTCGGAGCCGTCACCACCATCGGCCAGAACGATGCCGGCAACCTCGTCTGCCGTCGCGAATGGTCGGTCGAGCCTGACCGTGAACTGGCGATCCTGTGATTCGATACTGCCGGCGGGGAGTTCGATGTTCTCCGCCCTCAGGGCATTCTCGACATCGACGGCGGTCAGATTACGCGCTGCCAGCGCATCGCGATCCAGCCAGACACGCATCGCATAGGTCTTGCTGCCACCGAGGCGGACGCGAGAAACGCCATCCAACACCGAGAAGCGGTCGACCACGTAGCGGTTGGCGTAATCCGTCAGCTCCGGCAGCGACATCCAGTCGCTGGTCAGGTTCAACCACAGAATGACGTCGTCGTTGCTGTCGGCCTTTGTGATATCGGGACGCGACGCCTCGTCCGGCAGGACATCGATGATGCCGGCGACACGATCCCTTACATCGTTGGCGGCAGCATCGATGTCACGGCCAGTCGTGAACTCGACCGTGATCCGCGATTCACCATCGCGGCTGATCGACGAGATCGATTCGACACCCTCGACGCCGGCAATCCGGTCTTCGATGGGCTTGGTGATGCGGGTCTCGACCACGTTGGCGGCCGCGCCGGGATAGGATGTGTTGATCGACACAATCGGTAGATCGATGTCGGGGTATTCGCGCAGTGGCAGCCGGTCGAACGCAAACAGGCCGAAGACGATCAGCAAGAGAGAAAAGACCGATGCCATCACCGGCCGCGTCACCGCGAGGTCGGATAGCACCATGTCGGCTACTCGGAACCGCCGCTCGAGAGGCTTGCCAGCAGTTCGGCCAGCGTCATGCTGCCATCATCGATGGCGCGAACATCGACCACCTGACCGGGCCGGACGTTCGTGGTGCCGTGAGTCACCACCAATTCCCCCGGCGCCATACCGTCGACCACCTCGGCCATGCCGTTCATCCGTGACCCGATGGTGACCTGGCGCAGTTCGACCGCCTCACCGGCGGTGTCGTCGATCACATAGACGAACTGATCCTGGCCCTGCGGCACCAGTGCGGCTTCGGGCACAACGACGTTAAGACGAGGTTCACGCAGCAGCTCAAGCTGCATCAGCATGCCGGGTCTCAAGGCCAGGTCTGCGTTGTCGATGACGGCTCTCACGACGACCGAGCGGGTCACCGGATCGACGCGGCTGTCGACACTCTGGACTTCGCCATCGAAGACGCGCTCGCCATAGGCGCTCGTTACCGCGCTGATCGCCAAGCCCGGCCTGAGCGACGCCAGATAGATGGCCGGTACAGAAAAATCGATCTTGATGGTCTCGATGTCATCAAGCGTGGTGATGAGATCGCCAGGCGAGATGTAAGCGCCCAAGCTGACATCGCGCAATCCGACGACACCACTGAACGGCGCGACAATGCGATGCTGTGCCAGGCGCGCCTCGACCACCTCGACATCCGCCTGGGCCTGCAACAGCAAAGCGCGGGATTCATCGAGGGACGCCTCCGACGCAACGCGTCGCTCGACCAGCTCCTCGGCACGCTCGAACTCTCGCTGACGCTGCGCCAGATTGGCCTGCGCCGCCTTGAGGTTGGCGAACTCCTCATCACGGTTGAGGACGACCAAAAGATCGCCGCGGGCGACTTCCTGGCCGTCGGTGAAGTGAATCTCGGCCACGGTATCGGCGATGGTCGACGTCACGTCGATGCTCTCGTTCGCGAAGGTCGTGCCCAGCGCCTCGATCCGGTCGACCAGTTCGACCTCGCGAACCTCCGCCGCGATGACGGGGATGCCGTCCGCTTGTTGGGCCACCACACCGTGCGAAACACCGACGAGCAGGCTCAGCACGGCAAAGAAAGACAAGGGGCGAAGAAACATGGCGCGACTAACCATTGGCAAACACGCGAGACATGAAAAAAGCCGTCATTGTGGGATGATCCATCATTGGACCTTACCCGTCACCATCATCTCGGGCTGCTCTATAGGCACTGAACCAATTGTGAGGAAGTGCCAAGCGTGGCCGATCGCGCTCTATGTCCGGGTAGAAGCGGGCGAAATTGGGGCTACAGCATAACCTGACGTGACAGAATTGCTGCGCGATAACGCCGGGACAGGAGAATTGGCTCTATCCATGATCGGCGCACGGCGCGCCCTGCCCCGAAGGGACAGACGCGCGGATCGTGCTGTAGTATGACAGGTTGCCGGCCCGGCATTGGGGCCAGACGACGTATTCCTTTGATTTACGAAGAGACACCATGGCCGATACCACCGAGACGCGTACTGAGACCGATTCCTTAGGTGAAATGGCGGTTCCCGCCGACCGCTACTGGGGCGCCCAGACCCAGCGCTCGCTGCAGAACTTTCGGATCAGCGACGACCACATGCCGGCGCCGTTGATCCATGCCTATGGCATCGTCAAAAAGGCTGCGGCCCAGGTGAACCAGCAGAACGGCAAGCTCGACCCCGCGCTGTCGGCAGCCATCCAGAAGGCGGCCGACGAGGTGATCGACGGCACGCTGACCGATCATTTCCCGCTGGTGGTGTGGCAGACGGGATCGGGCACCCAGACCAATATGAATACCAACGAGGTGATTTCGAACCGGGCGATCGAGATCCTCGGCGGTGAGATTGGCTCTAAGTCGCCGGTGCATCCCAACGACCACGTCAACATGAGCCAGTCTTCCAACGACAGCTTCCCGACCGCGATGCATGTGGCAACGGCGGTCGAGATCAACCGTTCGCTGATCCCGGCACTGGAGCATCTGCACCAGGCGTTGTCCGACAAGGCTGCTGCCTTTGACGACATCATCAAGATCGGCCGCACCCACCTGCAGGACGCGACACCGTTGACGCTGGGTCAGGAGTTCTCTGGCTATGCCCGTCAGATCGAACTGGGCATCGCGCGCGTCAAGGCGAGCCTGCCGCACGTCTATGCACTCGCCATGGGCGGAACGGCGGTCGGCACAGGCCTCAACACACCGGCCGGGTTCGATGTGGAGTTTGCCGCCAAGGTCGCAGACCTGACCGGCCTGCCCTTCTCCACCGCGCCCAACAAGTTCGAAGCGCTTGCCGCCCACGACGCCATGGTCGAGGTGTCGGGCGCGCTGAACGTGCTCGCGGTCTCGTGCAACAAGATCGCCGGCGACATTCGCCTGCTGGGATCCGGACCGCGCTGCGGTATTGGCGAACTTGCGTTGCCGGCGAACGAGCCGGGTTCGTCGATCATGCCGGGCAAGGTCAATCCGACCCAATCGGAAGCCATGACCATGGTGTGCGCCCAGGTCATGGGCAATCACGTCGCCGTGACGTTCGGCGGCGCGCAAGGCCACTTCGAGCTCAACGTCTTTAAACCCGTCATCATCTTCAACGTGCTGCATTCGATCCGCCTGCTTGCCGACGCGTCGATGAGCTTCGCCGACAACTGCGTCATCGGGATCGAACCGAACCGGGAGCGCATCGCCAAACTGCGTGACGAATCCCTGATGCTGGTCACCGCGCTCAACCCCCACATCGGCTATGACAAGGCTGCCAAGGTGGCGAAGAAGGCCCATGCCGACGGATCGACCTTGAAAGACGCGGCCGTCGCCCTTGGCTACCTGACCGCAGAGGAGTTCGACCAGTGGGTACGTCCCGAAAACATGGTCCGACCGGCATCGTGATGCGATGTCTGCAGGCGCCGCTGCTCGCTGCTCTGGTCGCCGCGAGCCTGGCCGTCACGGCGCCGGCCAGTGCGTTCAGCACGGAAGACGGATGGTATGCTTACGACGCCGGCGACTTCCCGCGCGCATTCCGGGTGTGGTCAGCGCTGGCCGCAAAGGGGGATGCCGAGGCGCAATATCTCGTCGGCTATCTTTATGACGACGGTTTGGGCGTCGAGCACAACCTGGCAGAGGCGGCGCGCTGGTACCGCATGGCGGCCGAACAGCATCACGTCTACGCCCAGTTCAACCTTGCCATCATGTATAGCGACGGCATCGGCTTGCCCCGCGACCCCGTCGAAGCCTATCGCTGGTTCATGCTGGCGGCCGACACGCCGGACCTGATCGACCGGCGCGATGCGTTGAGCGCCGCCGAAGACGTCGCCCTGGGCATGACCAAGGTCGAGATCGAGCAGGCCGATCGGTTGATCCGCGCGTGGCGCGCGTCGAAAGGCCTGGCCGAAAGCGAAGACGAGCTCTACGCGCCAGGCGCTGGCGAACCCTGGGGCGACGGCACCGGATTTGCCGTGACGGGCGATGGTCACGTCTTGACCAACCACCACGTGATCGATGGCTGCCTGCGCCTGGAGGCGCTTGTCGGCAAGGAACGCGTTAAATCCGTCGATGTCCTGGCTGTCGATCCCTACGCCGATCTCGCGCTGGTCAAGCTGGACAGGACGTTCGACGCAACGGCGCCGTTTCGCGACGGCCCGACGCTGCAGCTCGGCGAACCGGTGATGGTCGCCGGGTACCCAATGCGACACGTGGTGTCGACCAGCTTTACCGTCACCACCGGCATCATCAGCGCCATGGTCGGGATCGACGACTATGCCGGTGAACTTCAGATCAGCGCGCCGGTCCAGCCCGGCAACAGCGGCGGCCCGCTGCTGGATCGCGCCGGCAATGTCATTGGCATCGTTTCGGCCCAGTTGGACGAGTGGTACGCCGTTGATGCGGTCAACGCACTGCCCCAGAACATCAACTTCGCGATCCACGGCCAGGTTGTTCAGAAGTTTCTTGGCAAACATCAGGTCAGCTTTGTCCGGCGAACGAGCGATGAAACACTGCCGTCCGCGGCAATCGCCGACGCGGCGAGAGACTTCACGCTGGTTATCGAGTGCTACGACACGCCGTGACCTCTGCCGTCAGCCGTCCATGCCACGGCAGAAGCGCCGCCTCGGCCGATGACTGACGTCTCGACGCCCGGCAGCAAGGAAACCGTGGACGCGGCGCGCATCAAATGGCGCTGGCCGAGCGGTCTGACCTTGTCGGTGATGCTGATCTCGGTCTTGGTCGCGCTTCCCATCGTCGCCGTGGTCGTCAACATTTTCGCGCCCAGCGAGGGTCTGTGGGTCAATCTGGTGCGCACGGTCCTGCCGACCTATCTGATCAACACCGTGATCTTGATGGTCGGCGTCGGCGTGTTCGTCACCATGATCGGGACGGGCGCGGCCTGGCTTGTCACGATGTGCCGTTTTCCCGGGCGCGGCGTGGTCGAATGGGCGCTGGTGCTGCCGTTCGCCGTGCCGGCCTATGTGTTGGCCTATGTCTACACGGACCTGATGGAGTACGCCGGACCGATCCAGACATGGCTGCGCGAGCTCTTTGAGTGGGGCAGGCGCGACTATTGGTTCCCGAATATCCGCTCGCTGCCCGGCGCCATCGCCATGCTGGCCATGGTGCTCTATCCCTATGTCTATCTTCTCGCGCGCACCGCTTTCCTGAACCAATCGGCGGCGGCGCTGGAGGTGAGCCGTGCGCTGGGCTACGGGCCCTGGCGCAGTTTCTGGAAGGTCGCGCTGCGAATGGGCAGGCCCGGCATCGTCGCAGGTCTGGCGCTGGCCCTGATGGAAACGCTGGCCGATTTCGGTACGGTCGATTTCTTCGGCGTGCAGACCTTCACCACCGGCATCTATCGCACCTGGTTTCTGAAGGGTTCGCCGGTCGTCGCCGCCCAGCTTGCAAGCTGCCTGCTGGTCTTTGTCATGGCGGTGATGCTGGCGGAACGGCTGTCGCGCGGTGACGCACGCTATCACGGCAGCGGCGGCCGCTTCACACCGCTGCCCAGCTATGCGCTCAAGGGGCCGCGCGCCTGGCTCGCCCTTGCCTTGTGCGTCCTGCCGGTACTCTGTGGATTCCTGGTGCCGGGCGCCATTCTGCTGGAGATGGCCATTCAGGACGGCGATCCGCTCTTCGACAGCCGCTTTCTGCGCTATGCGTTCTCCAGCATCTCGGTGGCGGCGATGGCGTCAATCCTCGCCGTCGCGGCTGCGGTGATCCTGGGCTACGGAACGCGCCTTAATCCGTCGCCCCTGGCGCGTCTCGCGACACGCGTGGCGTCAATGGGTTACGCCATTCCGGGCTCGGTCATCGCGGTCGGCATCCTGATCCCGTTCGGCCTGTTCGATAACTGGCTCGACGGGCTGACGCGCGAGTACCTCGGCGTTTCCGTCGGCCTGGTGCTGACCGGCGGTATCGTCGGCCTGCTGTTTGCGTACGTCGTGCGGTTCCTGGCCGTCGCCTTTAACGCGGTCGAAGCGGGGCTGACAAAGATAACGCCGTCCATGGATGGAGCGGCGCGCTCACTGGGTCACGGTCCCATCGCCACGCTGGTCAAAATCCATGTGCCGCTGCTGCGCGCGAGTCTCTTGACCGGTATCCTGCTTGTCTTCGTCGACGTCATGAAGGAACTGCCGGCGACGCTTATCGTCAGGCCCTTCAACTTTGAGACCCTGGCGACGCGTGTCTATCGGCTGGCGTCCGATGAACGGCTGTCCGAGGCGTCGACGGCGGCACTTGCCATTGTCGTCGCCGGTGTCCTGCCGGTCATTCTTTTGTCCTGGCAGATCAGCCGCTCGCGGCCGGGCATGCAGGCGGATGTTTCGCGGGCGTCAAAGTCACGATCCTAACCTTGGATTGGGCCCCTTACGTCGGGCGGCCGAAAAAGCAGACATAGCCGTCAGGATCGGCAATCTCGAATCCGAACAGACCTTCATCGGTGACACCAAGCATACGCTCCATACACACCCGACGATCGACAAACTCCGCATAGAGCGAGTCCGGATCGGCCACGTAGAGAAAAGCGTCCCAGGGTGCCCAACGATGGCGTTCGCGGTTGGGCAAGGCCTTTGTTTGGGCGTCGACCACCTTGAGAAGAACCTGAGCGCTGTCACGCCCGACGATGGCGAAGAACGGGCTTTCTTCGGGTGCGGCGTAGCGGCAATTGAAACCGAGGCGCCCGACATAGTGGCCAAGCGATGATTGAATGCTGGCAACGATGAACATCGGCGAGCAAGGACCCAACGGCCCGCCAAGCGTCACGTCACCGTTGCCCTTGCCCACCATCGTCACCGTCCGGCGTGGCGTCTGGCCGCCGGCGCAGCGCGGCCTCAGCCCGTTACTCCCAGCCGTGCGCTTCCATCATCTCGACAGCCTCAACCCGGTTCGCGCCATAAAGCGCGGGGTTAAGGTCGTCCTCGACGAAGTCGCCATAGAGATCATCCAGAATGACCGCGTGCGGCACGCCGTCCACGGAGGGCCACTCATTATTGCCTTCAGCGAACGCCCGCTGACCTTCGTCGCTAACCAGGTACTCCAGCAGTTTGACCGCGTTGTCGCGATTGGGCGCGTTCTTCAAGACGCCGGCACCACTGACATTGATGTGGGTGCCTCGGTCGCCCTGGTTGGGCATGATGACGGCAACCGCTTCGCCAATGGCGCGGTTTTCGGGGTCGTCGGAACTGCGCAGCCGCGCCAGGTAATAGGTGTTGGCAACGGCAATGTCGCACTCGCCGGCCACCACGGCTTTGATCTGGCCGGTGTCGTTGGACTGCGGATCGCGCGCGAAGTTCTCGATAAGCCCGTCGACCCACGCCTCCGCCGCCTCCGAGCCATTGACGGCGATAAGCGACGAAACAAGAGACTGGTTATAGACGTTGCTGGACGAGCGGATGCAGATCATGTCGTCAAAACGCGGATCGGCAAGATCCTCGTAGCGCTCAAGGCCGGTCACGTCGACATCGTCCTTGCGGTACATGATGATCCGCGCCCGCTTGGTCAGCGCGTACCAGTATCCATCGGGATGGCGCAGCGATTCCGGCACGCGCTCGTTCAGTGTCGCCGAATCCGCCGACTGGAAGAAACCGGCCTCTGACGCGGCGGCCAGATTGGCCGCGTCGACGGTAATCAGGACATCGGCCGGGCTGTTCGCCCCTTCGGCCTTGATCCGTTCGATGAGTGCGCCGGCCTTGTCCTCGATCAGGTTGACCTCGATGCCGGTGGCCTCGGTAAACGCATCGTAGATCGCCAGATCGGTGTCGTAGTGGCGGGAGGTGTAGACGTTCACCTCCTCGGCGGACACGGCGGTGCCCGCCGTGAGAACTCCGCCCAGCACGGCGGCAGCGAGAATACGTCGTCGGAGTGTCATCGAGCGGCCTCGGTTGTTAATTGTTGCAACTCATTCTCAATTGCACTGTTTGATCAAGGCGTCAAGCGGGTTTGCGGCCTCCAACGATAATCGTGACCACGTGGCAGCCAGGACCTCGCGTGATGTCTTAGTTGTTGCCCAGACCTTCCAAAAGATCCTTGAGCAGCGTCTCGGTATTGAGTGGCTGGTCGCCGCCCTCTTGTGACGGCTGTTCATCAGCAGGTGTTTCCCCCGTCGGCTGATCGCCGCCACCCGTTTGGTCCTGATTGCCGGTCAGGATGTTTAAGAGATCTTCGGCGTTCAGATCCTCGACGTTCTTTGGCTCCTCCGGCGGCTCCTCCGGCTTCGCCTCCGGCTGAATAACGGCCTGATCCTCCGCCGATTCGGCGCCTTCAACCGGCGGTTCTTGGCTCGGCGCTTCTTCGATTATCTCAACGTCCTCGATAACCGGCTCCACCGTCTGAGGTTCCTCCGTCACGGGCGGCGTGCTGGCCTCGGCGTCCGGCTGGTTGCCGGTCAGGATGTTCAGCAACTGGCCGGCCGTACTATCGTCGTCCTCGTCGCCGTACTTGCGTATTGCCGTCTCGACGGCACGCTGCACGAGAAAAGCCTGCAACTCGCGCGTATCGACCACACGATTGGGGTTGTCGATCGGGCCGTCGAGCGAGATCAGGATGCGCGGCGAGTTCTCGTGTTCGGTCAGCTCCATGACCCCGTCCAGGTCAACGAGCCAACGCGGCAGATCGGCCAACAGCGTGAAGCGGGCCGCGCCCGCTTCCATGATCGCGCGCAAGTCATCGGAGCGCACAATGCCGTCGGTGACGACAAACGTGCCTTCGACCTCGGTAAATCGCGTCTGGCCGCCGCTGGTCGCATCGTCCATCAGGGAGGCAATGGCAAGCTCGTTATCCAGGTTGTCCAAACGCTCGCTGATCTTCGGCAGGTCGAAGCCGTCGATCACTCCGTCGATCATGGAGAGGTCGCCGTTGCCGGCCAGGCTCTCGATCAACGCGCGTTCGCTGTCGCCCGATCCGTTCAGACTGCCCTTCAGATAGAGCCGGCCGGTGATATCGCCGTTGTCGGCGAAGTGCAGCAGCACCTGCTGGGCATCGACATCGCTGGCGACGAAGTCGACCGACACCGTGTTGGGAGATCCGTCGCCAAGCTGACCCGTCACGTCGATCTGACCGTCAAACACGCCGCCCCGGAACTGTTCCAGTTGCAACACGCCGTCGTTCAATGTCGCGACGATCACCGGGTTGTTGAATGTGAGGTCCTGCAGGGTCGCACTGGCGCCGGTGATTTCGGCACGGCCATCCAGGCTGCGTAACGCGGCGAGGTCGAGCGGTTCCGACGACCAGCGTGACCCGCCACCCTCACCGTCCGAACCGCCGGCGGATTCACTGGCGGAACCGCTGCTTGCCTGGCCACCGCCATCGTCCGCGCCGCCGGCCAGGAAGGGGTCGAGATAGAGGTTGTCGCCCGCCAGCCTGAGGTTGAAGTAAGGCCGCTCGCCTTCCAGGTTTCCTTCCAGCGTGCCGTTCAACGTCGATGGACCGATGGTCGACGACACCAGGTGACCGGACACGCCAGACGCATCGCCTTCCGCCGTTATCGTGAGGTCCAGGAGACCGACCGGTTGCATCGCATCCACCGCGCCGACAGCCGCCATCAATGTCGCGAACTCGCTGTGTTCAAGTTTGGCGCGGACGTCGTAACTCGGCGCGGCAGCAATACCGGTCACACTGCCGCTCGCCCGCAACGTCGCATCCACCGCCTCGAGCACCGCGTTGAACGTCGCCTCGTTGCCATCCGTATCGACGTCGGCGGCGAAGGCAATCGCTGAGTCCCTGGCGCCGCCGACATCGCCGCCAAACGCCCGCACCAGGCGCATGTAGCTCTCGCTGCGCAAACCCAGCCGGCCGTCGAAGCCGGGCGTGCCCAGCACGTCGCTAAGCGTACCATCGGCCGACGCCGAGCCGAGCGCGGTCTCCAGCCTCTGCTTGACCTCGGCCGTCGACGTGTCGCCCTCGACGCTGCCGACCAGGCTTGTGGCGCCCAGATCTTCCGGCGACACCGGAAGATCGATGGCCAGCAAACGCACAAGCCCGCCGATGTTGGGTGCTTCAATCGCATACCGTACCGAAACCGCCGTTGTCGCCGGATCGATCAGACCGGCCGCGCGAACCGACGCATCCGCGATGTCGGCGCTGAAGTTTCTGAGATCGATGCGGCGATCGATCAGCGTGCCGTCCAAGACCAGCGAGTCGATGGCGACGCCGTTATAGGTCAGCGCGCCGACCCGTGCCTTGATGTCCGCGTTGATTTCCGGCATCGGCGGCAGTGCCAACCCGGTCGCGGTTTCCGACGAACCGTCTGACTGCTGGTCGACCGCCACGTCACCGGCACCATCGTCCGGCACCGGGCTGACGATGTAGGCGTCCAGGTTGATGCGATCGAGCGCGACGTTCGCGGTGACGGCCGGTATGCCCGTCCAATCAGCGCCCAGGCTGCCGGTCATGCGGGAGGAATCAATGCTGAGGTCCATATCAACCAGGGCGACGACACCGGGCTCCACACTGAATGAGGTAAAGAGGTCGACCCGTCGCAGACGTTCGGCGGCCATCTGCGGCAATTCGATCTGAAGCCAATCCAGGGCGGCGCGGATATTGTCGGATGCCAACTCCATCTGGCCACGAAAGGCCGGTCGGTCGAGATCGCTGTCCAGCTCTCCCGTCACCGCAAGACTGGTGCCACCCGGCAGACCCGCGCTGAGCTGTTGAACGGCAATCACGCCGTCTTCCATCTGGGCGATCAAATGCGCTTGGCGGATGACGCCTTCCTGATAGGTCACCGCGCCGACCCGGATGTCCGCCGTGACCGCCAGCCCCGCCATGGGGTTGTCGTCGGCCAGGCCTTCGTCGCCTGCGCCATCTTCACCGACCAATTCATCGCCGCCGGCCTGCGCGTCGCCTTCCGTGTCGTCAGCGGGAGCACCGGGCTCGCCGGCAAACATTGCCGCGAGCCGATCACCATCCAACTGATTGGCGCTCAGCGCGATATCCACGGTGGTGATCTCACCCAATGCGACCTCGGCGTCACCAGTCGCCCGCAAGTCGCCGAGCGAGAGCGCGAGATCAACCAGGCTGATGGCTTCGCTGCCGGCCGAGACCTGGGCATCCAGTTCGAATGTTTCATTGGTGAGTTCGCGGACGGCCGGCGACAGGTCGGCAACCAGCGGTGTCAGCGCCGCCGCCAGTGAGTCGGCTTGCACGATCAGGCTGCCGGACGCCTTTGGCGCGCTGTCGATCGCCTCCAGATTGCCGGTGAAGGTCAAGCGCGCAACTTGATCACCCTCGATCAGCCTGAGGCTGATCGGGATCGTGGGCCGTGACAAACTGCCGACATCAACGGCGAAACTGGTCGTCACGCCGCGCGCGGTGAGGCTTCCGTCCGCCTCAAACGGTCCCTGCAGTGTCCGCGCCTGGGCGGTGAGCGCGATGTCGCCGATCGTTTCGTCGACACCGCCGGCAAGGTCGCGATAGATCACCGTACCGCCGACAATCTCGACCTCGTCGATTCGAACCTCGGTCTGGTCGCCGCTCGGCGATAACGAACCGGACCCGGTTCCGCCGGCGGCGTCGGCTGTGCCTTCGAAAGTCAGGTTGCTTGATCCGTCGGTCAACGTCTCGACCAGCAGGACTGGATTGACGATCCTGATGCTCTCGACCTGTACCTCGCCGGACAGGAGTGGGGTGATCGCGACGACCGCCTGGATCGTCTCGGCGCGCAGCATCGGCTCATCGGAGGCGCCAGGCGCGTTGGCGATTTCCACATCCTCGATCGCCGCGCCGATCGACGGCCAGAACGTCACGTGGATGTCGCCGCCAAGCGTCACCTCGCGTCCGGTCGCGGCTTCCAGTTCAGCCGCGATTTCACCCTTGTACTGATTGAGGTCGACAAACAGGGCCACGGCGATGACGGCAACGATCAACAGGGCGACGAGGCCCATGACCGCATAAAACAGCTTGCGCACCTTCGATGCCCTCCCTTTTCGCGGATTCAGTATCCCGCGTTGTTGCGCGCCCGGCCCTTTGCTTTAATCTAGGTGCGAATGGGGCTTTGAACAAACGACGAAAAAACAACGCGTACAATCGTTGGAGCAATGGGCGAAGTCGTAGATTTCAACCGATACAAACAAGCCAAGGAAGCCGGCGGCCAAAAAGGGCGGCCTAGACGGCGCAAAACCCCGGGCGGGCGCGGCTTTAGCGACGATACGACCCGCCAACTCTCGCTCGGCACGCCCAGCCCCGAGACCAACAGCAAGACATCCGAGGACAACGATCCTCCCGAAGCCGGCTGAACCGCGCCAGGAAGGCTGGCTAGCCCTGTGATAGAAGGCCCTGTTCGTTCACATCTTGGTGTCACCATCGCCTCACCGGGTTCGGTCTGACCGTGTCTCAGACGGCTCAGTCGCGCCTTGCCGGTTTCTTCCGCAACGAGCAGATCGTCTTGGCGATGCTTGCGGTTATCACGGGCGTCGCGGCCGGTTTGGGCGGCGTCGCCTTTCGCTATGCCATTTCTGGCGTCCAATACCTGGTCTATGGCAGCGGCACCAACCGCCTGAATACCTTCGTTGAGTCCTTGCCGTGGTGGCAGATCCTGCTGGCGCCCGCCGTCGGTGGTCTGGTCGTCGCGTTGATGGCGCGCTACCTGACCAGCGATCGGCGTTTTCATGGCGTGCCGGATGTCATCGAAGCGAGCGCGCTGCATGGCGGCCGCATGAAACTGCGGGACGGCTGCGTCGCCGCGCTGGGTTCGTTTACGTCACTCGGCTTCGGCGCCTCGGCCGGACGCGAGGGGCCCGTCGTGCACATCGGCGCCGTGCTCGCGTCAACCGTCGCCCAATGGTTCAAGCTTAGACGCAGTCTGACCATGACGCTCTTGGGCTGCGGTGTTGCCGCCGGCATCGCGGCCTCGTTCAACGCTCCGATCGCCGGCGTCTTCTTCGCGCTCGAGGTGGTCATCGGCCACTATGGCCTCACCGCCTTCGCGCCCGTCGTGCTGGCTTCGGTCATGGGCACGATCGTCACGCGCATTGCCTTCGGCGACTTTCCGGCGTTTGCCGTGGAATCACACGTCATCGTCTCGCTGTGGGAGACCCCGGCTTTTGCCCTGCTGGGTATTGTCGCTGCCGGTGTCGCGTATCTCTTCATGTTCGGGATCTTCTTTGTTCAGGACACCCTGTCGTCGCTCAAGATCCCCATGATTCTGCGGCCCATTGGCGGCGGTCTCCTGGTCGGCGCCATCGCCGTCTTTTATCCGCAGGTTCTGGGCGTCGGCTATGACGCGACGGATACGGCGCTCCAGGGCGGCATGACGATTGCCCTGATGTTGACGCTTGTCGTCCTGAAGACCGTGGCCACATCGGCCACCTTAGGATCGGGGTTCGGCGGCGGCGTCTTTTCGCCGTCAATCTACATCGGTGCCATGCTGGGCGGCGCGTTCGGGCTTATCGCGAGCCTGACCCTGCCCGACTACGCCAGCCATCATTCCGTCTATGCCATTGTCGGCATGGGCGCGGTGGCGGGCGCTGTGCTGGGCGCGCCGATCTCCACCATCCTCATCGTGTTCGAGCTGACCGCCAACTTCGACCTGACCATCGCCGTGATGATCGCGACCGCGTTGGCGTCCCTTATCACCAACCATGTGATCGGCAAATCGTTCTTCCGATGGCACCTGGAGCGCCGGAATGTCGATGTTGCCGGCGGCCAGGTCCGCGCGCTGATGCACGACACGCGGGTCAGCAAGATTGTCGACAAAGAGCCGCCATCCCTGGCGCCCGATGCCGACAAACCCGCGATCCTCGCGGCACTCGCCATCTCGCCGAAGGGCGACTTCGTGGTTGCCGGCGCCGACCAGACCTTGCTCGGCGTGGTGACGCTTGAAGACCTGCGGCCCCTCCTGTTCGGCGAGACCGATACCGACGAGACGGCCGGGCAACTGGCACGCGAGCCGCGCGTGCTCCTGATGCCGCAGGACGATCTGGCCTTGGCACTTGACCGCATGGACAAATGCGACGACGACTTCATTCCTGTCGTCGACAACGACACGGATATGCGGCTCGAAGGCATCGTCAGAAAGCGTGATCTGGTGCGCGAGCACAACCGCGCGCTTGTCGATGCCAGCACCGAATCACGCGGCGGGACGATTTAGTCCCCATGTCTGATGTTGCCATTTTGTGCTAGTTTCCTGTAAAGCCAATTCCTAGCCATGTCCCAGACGGAAATCGCACCATCCGCCCCTGCGCCGGCCGATCACATGCTGGCCCACCTGAACGAGGCGCAGCGCCAGGCGGTCGAAGCCGCTGACGGTCCTGTTCTGGTGTTGGCGGGCGCCGGCACCGGCAAGACACGCGTGCTTACTGTGCGCCTGGCCTACATCCTGCAGACACGGCGCGCCATGCCGGCCCAGATCCTGGCCGTGACCTTCACCAACAAGGCCGCACGCGAAATGTCGGACCGGATTGCCGGGTTGATCGGCAGGCCGACCGACGGCATGTGGCTGGGCACCTTCCACGCCATCGGCGCACGCATCCTGCGCCGTCACGCCGAGCTGGTGGGGCTCAAGTCCAACTTCACGATCCTGGATACCGACGACCAGCTGCGCCTGATCAAACAGGTGATCGAGGCCGCGCGGATCGATGAAAAACGTTGGCCGGGCCGCGTGCTCGCCGCGATCATCAGCCGCTGGAAGGATAAGGGCTGGACGCCTGAGAAGGTGCCGGCCGAAGATGTCGGCGACTTCGCCCACGGCAAGGCGGTCGAGCTCTATAAGGACTACCAGGATCGATTGACCGCGCTGAACGCCGCCGATTTCGGCGATCTCCTGCTGCTCTGCCTCAAGCTCTTCACCGAGCACGAGGACGTGCTGGCCGACTACCAGCGCCGCTTCCGCTACATCCTGGTCGACGAATACCAGGACACCAACGTGTCGCAGTACCTGTGGCTGCGCCTGTTGGCCCAAGGCGAGCGCAACATCTGCTGCGTCGGCGATGACGATCAGTCGATCTATGGCTGGCGCGGCGCTGAGGTCGGCAACATCCTGCGCTTCGAGGACGACTTTCCCGGTGCCACCGTGGTGAGGCTCGAACGCAACTACCGTTCGACCGCCAACATCCTGGGGGCGGCCTCCGGCCTGATCGCCCACAACCAAAGCCGGCTCGGCAAGACGCTGTTCACCGAGCCGCCTGATGGCGACAACGGCGAGCCCGTCCACGTTCAGGGCGTGTGGGACGAGGCCGAGGAGGCCCGCACGGTCGGCGAGAAGATCGAGGAGCTGCAACGCCAGGATCACCTGCTGAACCACATGGCGATCCTGGTGCGCGCCGGCTACCAGACCCGCGCCTTCGAGGAACGGCTGATCACCATCGGTGTGCCCTACCGCGTTATTGGCGGCTTGCGGTTCTATGAGCGCCAGGAGATCCGCGACGCCATCGCCTATTTCCGGCTCTTGAACCAGCCCGATGACGACCTCGCCTTCCAGCGTGTCGTCAACACGCCGAAGCGCGGCCTGGGCGATAAGTCGCTGCAGACCCTCTATGCGGTCGCGCGCAGCCGTGGCCAGTCACTGCTGACCGCATCCCAGCTTATTGTCGAGACTGACGAATTGCCGCCGCAGCGCCGATCCGCCTTGCGCGGTTTCGTTGAGGACCTCGCACGCTGGCGTGCCGAATCGACGACCATGCCGCCTTCCGAACTGGCCGAGCTGGTGCTGGACGAGTCCGGCTACACCATGATGTGGATGCAGGATAAGTCGGTGCAGGCGCCAGGCCGCTTGGAGAACCTGAAAGAACTGGTTCGCGCCATGGCGGAGTTCGAGACCCTCGCCGAGTTCCTGGATCATGTCAGCCTGGTGATGGACGTGGAGACCGGTCCGGACGAGGACATGGTCAATGTCATGACATTGCACAGCGCCAAGGGCTTGGAGTTTGAGACCGTGTTCCTGCCGGGCTGGGAGGAAGGCGTCTTCCCTAACCAGATGGCGATCGACGAGAACGGCTATGCCGGGTTGGAAGAAGAACGGCGCCTGGCCTATGTCGGTATCACGCGCGCCAAGACCCGCGCCATCATCCTCTATGCCGGTAACCGCACCGTTCACGGCCAGTGGCAGAACAACATCCCCTCCCGCTTCATCGACGAACTGCCCACCGATCACATCGATCGTGGCGATCACGGCGGTTATGACATCGAGCAGGACGACGACTCGCTCTGGGAATCGGCCATGCGCCGGCCCAGTTTCGGTGGCCGGCAATCGAACTACTACCGGGTTGTCGAAGCCCGCGCCAAACGCTTCGACGATGGCAGCGAGGTCTATGTGCCCGTCGGCCAGGGCCGCGGTGTTCCGGATATCGGCACCCGCGTGTTCCATCAAAAGTTTGGCTATGGCGAAGTACAGGCGATTGACGGCAACAAACTCGACATCGCCTTCGACAAGGCCGGCGACAAAAAGGTCATGGCCGAGTTCGTCGAACCGGTCTGACCACGGTCGCTACGCCTTCTCCCTCCATGACGGATCAGCTTCTCTGGCAGGTTACTCTGGTTGCCGCGAAAGCCGACGTCGAGACAGTCGACGACGTCATGAGCGACGCCGGCGCGCACTCGATAAGCAGCTTTGAGGCAGACGGCGGCCCGTCGTGGCGTGTTACCGCACTGTTCGCCGACGAACCCGCTCACGATGCCCTGGTCAACGCGCTCATTGCGGCGCTCGGTCCCGAGACCGGTGCGATCGACGATCTCGATATCGCGCAACTGGAGCCGCGCGATTGGGTCAGCGAGAACCTCGCGGCGTTTCCGCCGCTCGCCGCCGCCGGCTTCTGGATCCACGGCAGTCATACCGACGCGCCGGACAACGACCTGATCCCCATCGTGATCGATGCCGGCCCCGCCTTCGGCTCAGGCGAGCACGCGACAACGGAAGGCTGCCTGATCGCCATCGACACACTCGCAGCGACCACCAAGGTATCGCGCGCCCTCGACATGGGCTGCGGCTCGGGCATCCTGGCCATCGCGATTGCCAAACGCTGGCCCGATGCCGCCGTGTTGGGTGTCGACAACGACCGGCCATCGGTCCGCTTCGCGCGCGAAGCGGTCGCCACAAACGGTGTCGCCGAACAGGTGACGATCGCAGAGGGCGATGGTTACAGCGCCGCCGAGGTTGACTCACGTGGTCCCTACGATCTGATCGCCGCCAACATTCTGCTTCGGCCCCTGGTCGCCATGGCAGCCGATCTGGCCTGCCATCTGGCGCCCGGCGGCACGGCTGTTCTATCGGGTCTATTGGTCGATCAGGCCGATGCGGCCGTCGCCGCCCATGAGAAACACGGTCTCGTGCTTGTCGACCGCCACGATCTGCGCGGTTGGACCGCGCTGGTCATGACCAGGGATCGTTAGGCGACCCATACGACGTCGGTGTCGATCGTGCCGTCGTCGTTCAACCGAAGCCGGCGATAGGCCGGCGGTTCGTCCGTGAAGGTCGCGTCGACACCCATCTTGTTCAGGAATTGCGCGCAGGTCGCTGGTGTGCCCAGCCGCCTGACGCCGTTGCGCATGCTGTCATGGATGTGATGAATGTGCCCCCACAGCAAGCCCTTCACGGCCTCATGGCGATCCAGGACGTCGTAGAGGGCATCGGCGTTCATCAGGCCGCAGACATCGAGCGGACTGCCAATCGGTACCGGCTGGTGATGCATAACGACCATGACATGGGGCGTGCCGGCCTCGCCGATCACGCGGTCTAGGGCATCAAGGCGTTGGTCGTCCAGATGCCCCTCGGTCTTATGGGGGATCGTCGTGTCGACGAAGACCAGGGTCCAGGCGCCGACTTCTTTGGTTGGCACATAGTGGATGGCACCGCCGACCAGGCCGTCCTCCATGGCGGGCACCAGGTCATGATTGCCGGGTATGATGTAGACTGGCAGGTCCAGCGCCGACAGAATCGGCCGCAACCGGTCATAGGCGACCGGCTTGGCGTTGTCGGTCAGATCGCCGGTCGCCAAGACGATCGCGGGCGTCGTCTCGTCGCGGCGGATGGCATCGACAACCTGCTGCAGCGTGGCCAGGGAATCGCGGCCATGCACGCGCTTTTCTGGGTTACTGTGGATATGTAGGTCCGTGATCTGAACGATGTCGACGCCGCTGGTCATCCTGCCCCCTTTGTGTCGACGTGGTGACACGCGGTCGATTCCGATACCCCTTGTTGCCACACGCGTCCACGGCCCGCTACCCTCCGGGCTTCAATTCTGGACGGGATCATGACGGCAACAAGCAAGAAGCAAGGATCCTATCGCGGCGACGCCGTGCTGGCCCGACTGTTGGCGCGCGAGAAGTCGGGCAAGAGCGTCGCCGATGTCCGCGGTCTGCTGGCGGGCGTTATCGCCGCGCCGCCCCTTTGGCAGCCCGACAGCTGGATCGAATTGGTCGACCGCAATCCCGATGACGAGCTGATTGGCGAGCTCAAGGCCCTCAAAGAGGTCATGGCGGCAGACCATGAAGATGGCCTCGACGCCGGACCGCCGGCACCGGCCTGGCGCCTGCAGGCGCTGCGGGAGGAACTGGAACGGCGCGGCGTTGACGGTTTCCTGATCCCGCGTGCCGACCAGCACCAGGGCGAATATGTCGCGGCGCGCAGCAACCGTCTCTTGTGGCTGACCGGGTTTTCCGGTTCCGCCGGCCTGGCGGTTGTCCTGGCCGATCAAGCGGCGATCTTTGTCGATGGCCGCTATACCTTGCAGGCGGCGGATGAAGTGGACGGCGACCACTTCGAACACCGTCATCTCATTGAGCAACCGGCGACCGACTGGATTACCGAGCATCTGGGCGACGGCAAGACACTCGCCTATGACCCCTGGCTCCACACGCCGCCTTCGGTTCGCCGGCTGGAACAGGCCTGCGCCAAGGCGGGCGGCAAACTTGTGGCGCTCGACAGCAACCCCATCGACGCGGTCTGGTCGAACCAGCCGGCCGCGCCCCTGACGCCCGCGGTTGTTCACCCGCTTGACCTGGCCGGTCGCGATTCCAAAGACAAGATCGACGAGATCGCCGCGGCGCTGACCACCGATGGCCATGGTGCGGCGATCCTGTCGGACCCGGCGTCGGTCGCCTGGCTCCTGAACCTGCGTGGTCAGGATTTACCGAATACGCCGTTCTGCTTGAGCTGGGCGATTGTCGAGGCAAGCGGCCGGGTGCAGCTCTTCGTTGATCGCCGAAAACTGACACCGGCGCTGGTCGAGGCGGTCGAGCGCAACGCCATCGTGAACACGCCGGGCGCGTTGCCATCGGCCATCGATGCCCTCGCCGCAAAGGGGGCTCCCGTCAGATTGGACAGCGCGAGCGGCCCAATGTGGTTTGCCGACCGGATCGAAAAGGCCGGTGGCACGGTGGTTGAAGGCGCCGATCCCTGCCGATTGCCCAAGGCCTGCAAGAACGACGTCGAGGTCAAAGGATCGAAGGCGGCTCACGTCAGGGATGGCGCCGCTTTGACCCGTTTTTTGCACTGGTTGGCGATACAAACGGGTCCAGGCAGCAACCAGGAACTCGACGAAATCGGCGTCGCCGAACGTCTCGGCACCTTCCGGGCGGAAGGCGAGCGCTACCGAGGCCCCAGTTTCGATACAATCTCGGGCGCGGGTCCGAACGGTGCCATCGTGCATTATCACTCGACCGAGCGGACCAATCGGAAGCTGGAGCAAGGCGACCTCTACCTTGTCGATTCCGGCGGCCAATACGAGGACGGAACGACCGACGTCACCCGCACCATCGCCGTCGGAGAACCGAGCGACGACCAGCGCCGCCACTTTACGGCGGTCCTGAAGGGCCATATCGCCATCGCGACGGCGCGTGTGCCGGCCGGGACCAGCGGCGCGCAGATCGATGCACTTGCCAGGGCACCGCTGTGGCAGCTGGGTCTGGATTATGATCATGGCACCGGTCATGGCGTGGGCAGCTATCTTGCCGTTCATGAAGGACCGCAAAGCATCTCCAAACGGCCCAGCGATGTCGCGCTCAAGCCGGGCATGATCATTTCCAATGAGCCCGGCTACTACAAAACGGGGGCCTACGGTATCCGCATCGAAAACCTCATCGTCGTGCGCCAGGATGACACGGAGAGCGAGCGTCCCATGCTGCGCTTTGAGACGATTACAAAGGCACCGTTGGACCGGCGCCTGATCGCGGTGGAGGAGCTCAACGAGCTTGAGATCGCGTGGGTCGATGCTTACCACCGCGACGTTCGCGAGACGTTAACGCCAACGCTGGACGCTGCGACCGCAGCCTGGCTGGCGGACGTTACGCGCCCGCTTGCCGACGGAGCATGAAACACGCCGGCCAAGCATCGCTCGATCGATTGGAGACGATGCTCGATCAGTTGCGCGGTTTCGACGGTATCACCGAACGCAAACGCGGCATCTTCTATCAGAAGTCCAAGGCATTTTTGCACTTTCATGAAGATGACGCCGATCTGTTCTGTGATGTCCGCCTGGCGCATGACGCGGACTTCGAGCGATTTCCGGTCACCACCTTCCGTCAACAGCAGGATGTGCTAAAGCGTGTTAAGCAGGCGCTTCGTCACGCCTGACGACAGCACCTTCCCGGGAGCCATGTCATGACCAGTTCTCTGCTCGCAACGCCAGCCGGTAAGACGCGCGCCCGCGCGCTCGGCATCCCGTTCAACGGGTTGCCCGGGACCAACAATGCCATCACCGACGTGCCGGGCGTCGAAGTTGGCTACGCGACGCTGATCGAGGGCGAGGGCGATCTCGTCGTCGGCCAAGGACCGGTCCGCACCGGGGTCACAGCAATCATCCCGCGCGGGCGCGCCAAGGCGGCCTTCCCGGTCTGGTCCGGCATGTTCAGCCTGAACGGCAACGGCGAGCTGACCGGCAGCTGGTGGGTCGACGAGGCCGGCCACTGCGACGGACCGATCACCATAACCAACACCCATTCCTGCGGCGTGGCGCGCGACGCCACGATCGAATGGCTTCACAAGAACGCCAACAGCTATGGCGACGGACCGTCATGGGGCCTGCCGGTCGCGGGTGAGACCTATGACGGATATCTTAATGATATCAATGGTTTCCATATCAAACGCGAGCATGTGTTCGAGGCCATCGACAGCGCGCGTTCCGGCCCGGTCGAGGAAGGCAGCATCGGCGGCGGCACCGGCATGATGCTCTATGGCATGAAGGGCGGATCGGGCACCGCGTCGCGCGTCGTCGACCATGACGGTTCCGCCTACACGGTCGGCGCGTTCGTTCAGGCCAATTTCGGGCGGCGTAAGGACCTGATGATCGCCGGTATGCCCATGGCCGAGCATCTACCGGGCATCGATCCCTATGACGTCGACACCGGTTCGATCATCGCCGTGGTCGGCACCGACGCGCCGCTTCTGTCCCATCAGTGTAAGCGGCTGGCGCGGCGCATCGGTCTGGGGATCGGCCGTGGCGGCTCCTTTTCCGGTCACGGCTCCGGCGACATCTTCCTCGCCTTCACGACCGCTGGCTCCGACACGTTGATGGCCGGCGGCAGCTACCTGGAGCTCTCCTGCATCCCCGACCACAGGCTCGACCCGTTCTTCGACGCGGTCGTACAGGCGGTGGACGAGGCGATCATGAATGTGCTCGCCGTCAGCGAACCGATGATCGGCATCAACGGCAACCCGGCCGAAGCGCTGGACCGCGACCGTCTTGTCGCCGTGCTGAAGGACCACAAACGCTGGGTCGAACCACCGGGCCTGCCCTGACTAAGCCAACACCATGTTGAACTGACCGTGTGTACCGCCATCGTTGATCGGCGCGAAGTCGACAACGACGTTCTCGCGCTGCGCGGGATCCTCGATACGGCGCAGGAGTCCGTCCTTGGTGTTGCCCGGTTCGCCGGCAAAATACATCTGGGTGACCAACTCTCTGCCGTCGGGTGCCCGAACCGCGAAGTGCAGATGCCGCGTGCGGCCGGGATAGAGACCAGGCCTGATGGTCTTGAAGCGATAGGCGCCGTCGCCCGCCGTGATCGTGTGCCCAAAGCCTTGGAAGCCTGCATCCACCGCGCGGCTGCTCGAATCCAGCGGGTGGTGATAGCGACCGGCCGCGTTGGCCTGCCACAGCTCCACGCGCGCTCCATCCAGAGGTGTGCCATCGATATTGAGGATATGGCCGGTGACGTGAATCACCTCCCCGGTCGCGCCAACCGACGCGCCGTCAACCGATGTCAGATCGTTGTCGTCGTCCAGCGGCAGCTCAAGCGGATAGAACGGCCCGGATGTCTGACGCGGCGTTGTCACGAGAGAGGCCCAAACCGGCGACGCGGCCGCGCTTCCGGCGGCCAGGCCGGTTGCCATAAGCCTTCGCCGTGACAACTGACTGAATGCTGGCGTCATAGGTGCATCCTCAGCAACACGCCCCATCACGACCCAAACATGGCGATCGAACATAGCACCAGTCACCTTTACGCGAGCGGCTCACTGACCGATCAGTGTCAGCCACTCCTCTTCGGTCATGACGGTGAGGCCCAGCTCGGTCGCCTTCTTAAGTTTCGAACCGGCGCCTGGACCGGCGACCACAATATCGGTCTTCGCCGAGACGGAGCCGGCGACCTTGGCGCCCAGGCTCTCCGCCGTTGCCTTCGCCTCCTGGCGCGTCATCGCTTCCAGACTGCCGGTGAAGACAACGGTCTTGCCCGCGACGGCGGTGTCTGAGGCGGCCGCAGCCATGTCCTCGACGTCGAGCTGGTCAAGCAAACCCTCGACGATCTCGCGGTTATGCGGTTCGGCGACAAACTCGATCAGCGCCTCGGCGGCGGTTTCGCCGATACCATCGATGTTCAAGAGGTCGTCCCAGTTCTCGCCCTCGCCCAGTTTGGCCTCGCGCATGGCCTTATAGAACGCGGCCGCCGAGCCATAACTGCGTGCCAGGACACGGGCGGTTGTCTCACCGATGTGACGAACGCCCAACGCATTAATGAACCGATCGAGGCCAATCCGGCGGCGGTCCTCGATGGCCTGGAACAGGTTGCGCGCCGAGACCTCGCCCCAACCATCCTGATCGGCCAGGTGGTCATCCGCCTCTGCATCGCGCTTGGCGAGGGTGAAGATGTCGACGGGATTTCGGATCTCCTCGCGATCCCAGAAGAACTGGACCTGTTTGTCGCCCAACCCCTCGATATCGAACGCGTTGCGGCTGACAAAGTGGCGCAGGCGCTCGACCGCTTGGGCCTCGCAGATCAAGCCACCAGTGCAGCGCCGAGCGGCGTCCAGCTTGCCGGTCTTGGGGTTATGTTCGCGCACGGCCATGCTGCCGCAGATCGGGCACTTCTGCGGGAACTTGTAACGTCTGGCGCCTTTGCGCCGTTTCTCTTTGACCGGGCCCAGAACCTGGGGGATGACGTCGCCGGCGCGCTGCACGATGACCGTGTCGCCGACCCGCACATCCTTGCGCTCGATCTCCTCCTCGTTGTGCAGGGTCGCGTGCTGCACGACGACACCGCCGACGGTGACCGGTTCCAGGACCGCGACCGGCGTCAACGTGCCGGTACGTCCGACCTGGATCTTGATCTCCTTCAGGACGGTCTGCGCTTTTTCTGCCGGGAACTTGTGGGCGATCGCCCAGCGCGGCGCGCGGCTGACAAAACCCAGCCGGCGCTGCCAATCCAGACGGTCGATCTTGTAGACAACGCCGTCGATGTCATAGGGCAGATCTGCGCGCTCCTCACCAACTGAGCGGTACAACTGGAGCATGGCATCAAGATCGTGGCACAGCGCGATATGGGGGTTCACCTGAAATCCCCAGCGTTTGAACGCCTCCAACATACCCCAATGGGTCTCCGCAGGCAGGCTGTCGGCCTCACCCCAGGCGTAGACGAAGAGCTTGAGGTTGCGCGACGCGGTGATGGCGACATCGAGCTGACGTAGCGAGCCGGCGGCCGCGTTGCGCGGATTAGCGAAGCGCGGCTGGTCTTCCGCCTCGCGCGCCTCGTTCAGCGCAAAGAAGTCGTCGCGCCGCAGATAAACTTCGCCACGAATCTCGAAAACGTCGGGCATATCGTCGGCGTCAACGCGCTCCGGCACGTCGTCGATTGTCGCGACGTTGGCGGTAATGTCCTCGCCGACATTGCCGTCGCCGCGTGTCGCCGCGCGCACGTAACGTCCGTTCTCGTAGCGAATGGAAACGGCCAACCCATCGATCTTGGGTTCGGCGACGACCGCGACATCCTCCGCCTCGTCCAGCCCAAGGAAACGACGCACACGCTCCAGAAAGTCCGCGACATCCTCGTCGTCGAACGCGTTGCCCAGGGACAGCATAGGCACGGAGTGGGTGACCGTCGCGAAGCCTGCGGCCGGACGCGCACCGACACGCCGGCTGGGGCTATCGTCGCGGACGAGGTCGGGGTGCAACGCCTCGACCGCCTCGTTGCGTCGGCGCAGCGCATCGTAGTCGGCGTCAGAGATCTCCGGAGCGTCCTGCTCGTGATAGAGCTTGTCGTGATGAGCGATCTCCTCAGCGAGGTGGGAGAGTTCCGCTGCGGCCTCCTCCTTGGACAATTCTTCGACTGGCCGATCGTCGGATGCAGCATCGGTCACGACACGCCCGCCTTCAGCAGACTATCGGCGGCCGCGCGCGCTTCCTTGGTCACCTTGGCCCCGGCCAGCATGCGCGCGACTTCCTCGCGCCGCGCGTCCAGGTCCAACGCCACCGCGTCGACAGATGCCGACGTCTTGCTGGTCTGCTTGGCGATCCGGACGTGGCGATCAGCGCGGGCCGCGACCTGGGGCGAGTGGGTCACGACCAGAACCTGGCCATCGCGTCCCAGCGCCTGAAGCCGCTCGCCGACCGCGTCAGCGACCGCGCCGCCGATACCGGCATCGACCTCGTCGAACACCATGGCGGCACCCGGGCGCTTTTCCGCCAGCGCAACCTTCAACGCCAGCATGAAGCGCGACAACTCGCCACCTGATGCAATTCGTTGCAGTGGTCCCGGTTCGGCGCCTGGATTGGTCGCGACAAGAAAGGCAATCTTCTCGGCGCCCGCCTGGCCCCAATCGTCGCGATCCAGCGGCTCCAGCGTGGTCTCGAACCGCGCCTTGCCCATCTTGAGCGGCTTCAGTTCCGTCGCAACTTTGGTGTCGAGCGCCTTGGCGGTCTTCTTGCGGGCGGCTGTCAATCTGCGGCACTGCTTTTCGAACGCACCCGACGCCTTGGCCTCCGCATCGCCAAGCTTGGCAAGGACGCCGTCGCGATCATCGATCAAGGCGAGCCGGTCGCGCAGGCGTGTCAGCATGGCCGGCAATTGCGCCACCGTGACCTGATGGCGGCGTGCCGCCGCGCGTAACCCGAACAGACGCGCTTCAATCGTCTCCAGGTCATCGGCATCGCCTTCCATGTCGCGCCCGGCAAGCGTCAATCTGGCAATGGCTTCGTTGGCCTCGGCGACGGCGCGATCGAGGGCGCCGATGGCGGGGTCCAATAGGCCGGCGGCCTGGTCCTGAACACGCGACAGTTCGCCAGATGCCACGCGCAGGGTCGTATCAAGGCCGTTCTCGCCTTCGAGTGCGCTGAGCGCTGCGTTGATCGCTTCGACGATGCGCTGGGCATTGACCAAACGAGATCGCTGACCGGCCAACGCCTCCTCCTCGTCGGCTTGCGGATCGAGCGCTTCCAGTTCGGCGAGTTCGTCGCGCAGCGACGCTTCGATATCGCGGATCTTCGCCTCGTCCTCGCGCGCCTCGTCCAACGCTCGCCTGGCATCGCGCCACGCGCGCCAGGCTTGGCCAACCGTTGCTGCCTGTTTTTCCAGCCCGCCGAACGCGTCAAGCAGCGCGCGGTGGGTCTCCGCGCGCAACAGGCCGCGCTGATCATGCTGGCCATGGACCTCGATCAAGAGCTCGCCCAGACGCCCCAGCAGCCCGACGCTTGCCGCCTCGTCGTTGACAAAAGCGCGGCTGCGCCCGTCCGCCTGGACGACGCGACGCAGGACCAGATCCTCGCCGATCTCGAACCCCTGCTCTTCCAGGATTGCGGTTACCGGATGGCCGGGCGGCACATCGAACGTCGCCGACACGACGGCGCGCTCGGCTTTCGGTCGGACCATCGCAGCATCGGCCCGCACGCCAAGCGCCAGTCCCAACGCATCCATCAGTATCGACTTGCCGGCGCCGGTCTCGCCGGTCAGCGCGGTCAACCCGGGGCCGAACTCCAGCTCGACCCGATCGATGACCACGAGGTCGCGGACCTGAAGCGAGGCAAGCATGACAAACCCGCCGCCGCTAACGTCGTCTGAAGTGGGCTGATATCACCGGTCCGGCCCCTGCATGCATGACCGCTAGCCCTCTAACTCTGTGGACTCGGCTATCCAGGAGTCTTCGTAGAGTTGCGGCACCAGGTTGCGCTCGGCGAGCATCTTGTAGCTATCCTCGTACCAGACGCTGCCCGGGAAGTTGTAACCAAGCACCGCGGCTGCAGTCTGGGCCTCGCTGACCACACCAATCGCCAGATAGGTCTCGGTCAGCCGCATCAGCGCTTCCGGCACGTGGCTCGTCGTCTGGTAGTTGACGATGACGACCTGGAAGCGGTTCAGTGCGGCGATCCACTCGTTGCGGTTCTGGTACCAGCGGCCGATCGCCATTTCCTTGCCGGCCAGATGATCGTCGGTCAGCTCCAGCTTGAGCTGCGCATCGCGGCCATATTCTGTGTTGGGGAACAAACGCACGACCTCGGTGAACGCCTGGCGCGCCAACTGGGTCATGCGCTGATCACGGGCAACATCCGAGATCTGCTCATAGTAGCTCTGGCCGATCAGATAGTAGGCATACGCGACATCCTTGTGGCCGGGATGAAGCTGAATAAATCGGTCGGCCGCCAGGATGGCGTCGTCGTAGTTGTCGTTCTGGTAGTAGGCAAACGCCGACATCAGCTGGGCGCGCGTCGCCCACTGGGAGTACGGGTGCTGGCGCTCGACCTCGTCGAACTCCCTGGCGGCCTCGGGATACTGGCCGGCGATCAGCAGGTTGAGCGCTGTGTTGTAGAGATCCTCGACCGGCCGCTCGACATAGGGCTCGGGCTCGGACTCACAAGCGCCGAGCACCAGCGCCGTTGCCACCAGAAAGATCGCGCCGCCGCGACCGGCTCTTTCGGATAGGAAGCGTAGAGACAATGGAAAGACCCGCCATGTTTGCATGCGTGGGATCATAGCACCGGACCCGCCGACGTCCTATACGACGTTCGCCCGCGGAAGCAAAGTTGAGAGCAAATCGGGCAGGTCGCGCATGGTGTCAAACGTCGATTTGGCGCCGGCAGCCATAAGATCGTCACCATGGCCTGGGCGGCAGTGGCTGGCGCCACAAAAACCGAGGACAGTCATGCCCGCGGCCCGCCCGCCACGCACACCGGGGACGCTGTCTTCGATGACAATGCAGGCATCCGGTGAAACGGCCATTTCCCTGGCCGCCAGCAGAAACAGGTCAGGCGCCGGTTTACCGTTCTTCACCATGGTCGCGCTCAGAACCTTGGGAAAGCGATCATAAAGCCCGACATGGCCAAGGGTCACGCTGAGCCGCTCCGGCGTACTGCTCGATGCCACGCAATAGGCCATACCCAGGGAATCAAGATGATCCAGCACGTCGGCGACGTGCGCTACGGCCTCCAGGTCCTCGCGCAACAGGGCCATCTCTCGGTTGTGGAGACGCTCGGCCATATCGTCCGGCATTGGCCGTCCGGTCTCGTCTTCGATGGCCGCCAACATGCTGTCATTGGACATGCCGGTGAAACGCTCTGCGATGACCTCGGCGCTGATCGGGAAACCCGCATCATGCAGTTCGATCGAGGTTGCGACACACGACAGTGGCTCGCTGTCGATCAAGACGCCATCGCAGTCAAAGACAATCAGCCCGTATCGTTGATGAGCTGAACCGCTCACGGTTTCAGCCAATCGACGTCGATCCGAACGGTACTGAAAAGAAAGAGCAGATCCCAACCTATTGGGATCTGCTTGAGGCCGTCGTCACAGATCACTTTGATCGACGGCCGTTAAGGCAGGGAGACACAAGGACAAGGAACTCAGGCGCTGGCCACCATCGGCATCTCAGGCCAGTCGCTCGCTTCTACATAGTCCGACCATTCCCATGCGCTGTCGTCGGCAAAGATCGCCTTCAGCAGCTCGACATTCAGCGCGTGGCCGGAGCAATGGCCGTCGAACGAACCGATAATTGGCGCACCGGCAAGGGCTAGGTCGCCGATAGCGTCGAGCACCTTGTGGCGGGCAAACTCGTCGTCAAACCGCAGGCCACCTTCGTTAAGCACCTTATCGCCGCTGACAACGATAGCGTTGTCGAGCGAACCACCAAGCGCAAGGCCGTTGGCCTGCAGGCCAGCGACGTCTTCCATCAGTCCGAATGTGCGCGCCCGCGACACGTCGTTCTTGAACGTATCGGCGGACACCTGGACGGTGGCTCGCTGACGCGCGATGCGGCTGTTGTCATAAATGATCTCGCAACTGACCTGACGTCCGTCAAACGGCGTCAGGGTGGCACGCTTGTCGCCGTCTTCAACGGTCACGGGCTTGCGGATACGAACGGCGCGGCGCGGCGCATCCAGCGTCTCGATGCCGGCGCACTCGATCAGAAAAACGAAGGGCGACGCGCTGCCGTCCATGATCGGCAGTTCAGCGCTGCTGACCTCGACGACGGCGTTATCGATGCCGCAGCCGGCCAACGCGGCCATGACATGCTCGATCGTCGCCAAAGTGGCGCCGGAGGCATTGGTCAGGGTCGTGCAGAGAAACGTGTCGGAGACGTAGTCATAGCGCGCCGGAAACAGCCGGGCGCCATTTTGAAGATCGGTGCGCTCGAAGACGATACCGGAATTGGCCGGAGCGGGCCGCAGCGTCATCGACGTCTTCTCGCCGGAATGCAGGCCTATACCTGTGCACGAGATCGGCGTCTTCAGCGTCGTTTGTTGTGTTGTGGCCACTACTGGCCCTCCTTACTCTAGGTCCAACGGATCCACCCCCGGATCCCCATCGCACCCGGTCACCAGCGGAAATATTCTATCCTGCGGGCGAGCGCTCCAGAGACGTTACCTAACAACCGCCTCTGGAGCCCTCAAGTCACTCTTTGTTACAGGATGTTTCAGTCCTGCAGGAGCCGTCGATCAGTTCGCCTGACGACGCAAAAATGCTGGAATATCAAGCACATCGTCCTCGACAGAGCTGATTTCCATACTGGTGTCTGAACCGCTGGTGAGCGACGGTTCCGAACGGGTCTGACGCGCCGGTTCCGGTGCCGGTTGCTCGACCTTAGGTTCGGCCCGCATTGCCGGTTCCGCGCGCACCTTGGTCTCGGAGCGCGTGTCCTTGGCGCGGCCCGTTCCCGTCATCCGTTCAAACAAACTCGGACGCCGGGACTCACCGGTACCGTTGGCTAGCGCCGAAGCCGCTGCCGGATCGGCCTTGGCCTCGGGCTCAGGCCGGCGCTGGGGCTGGACCGGCGCCGGAGCAATGAAGCTTGCTTCCTTGGCCGGCTGCACGGGCTGGGCCGGTTGCGCGGGCTGAGCCGGAGCCGCCGGCATGGCGATCGCCTTGGGCGCGGCCGGCGCCTGGGGCGCGGGCTTGGCTTGCGGCTCCACCTGTGTGCGGACCTGCGGCTGTACCGGTGCCTGAGGCTGGACGGGCACCTGCACCTGCGCAGGGGCCTGTACCGGAGTGGGCGCCGGCATGGCGGGCGGGACCGAGACCTGCGGCTGTGCCGCTGCCTGAGGCTGCGGTGCCGCCATTGTCTCCGACAACGATTTCGCCTGCACCGCCGGCTGGGAGGTGTAGGTCGGCTTCGCCGCCTGCTGAGGCATCGCCGGACGGACGGTGACCGGCTCCGGCGCCAGGTTTTCGGCCGGGCTCAACATGGACTGCGGATCCTCGGTCTCGCTCTGCGTCTGCGTGTTCAGCGCCAACGCATGCTGACCGGCACTTGCCGTGATACCGCTTCCGGCAACCGGCGTCCTGACCGACTGGCCGCCTTCGATGGCGGTCAGCGATGGACGGCCCGGCGAGCCGACGGCCATGCCCTCGGCCTCGATGCCGGTGGCAACCAACGACACGCGAACAGCCCCTTCCATGTCGTCGTCGAAGGCCGCGCCGAAGATGATGTTGGCGTCGGTATCGACTTCCTCGCGGATACGGTTGGCCGCTTCGTCGACCTCGAACAGCGTCATGTCGGGACCGCCGGTGATGTTGATCAGCACACCCTTGGCGCCCTTCATGGAGACCTCGTCGAGGAGCGGGTTGGCGATTGCCGCCTCCGCCGCTTCCAGCGCACGACGTTCGCCACCGGCTTCACCGGTGCCCATCATGGCCTTGCCCATCTCGCTCATCACCGAACGGACATCGGCGAAGTCCAGATTGATAAGGCCGGGCTGCACCATCAGGTCGGTGACGCCCCGGACGCCCGCATGCAACACGTCGTCCGCCATCTTGAAGGCGTCGGCGAACGTCGTCTGATCGTTGGCGACCCGGAACAGGTTCTGGTTCGGGATGATGATCAGCGTGTCGACAAACTGCTGCAGCTCACGCAGTCCCTCCTCGGCAAGGCGCATGCGCTGCGCGCCTTCGAAGTGGAACGGCTTGGTGACGACGCCGACCGTCAGCATGCCCTGCTCACGGGCGGCGCGCGCCACCACCGGCGTCGCACCGGTACCTGTTCCCCCACCAAGGCCGGCGGTGATGAAGACCATGTGGGAGCCGATAAGCTGCTCCATGATCTCTTCGATCGCTTCTTCGGCCGCGGCCTTGCCAATGTCTGGTCTGGATCCCGCACCCAGGCCTTGCGTAATCGACGTTCCCAGCTGGATCTTGCGCTCGGAAATCGTCTGGTTAAGGGCCTGCGCATCGGTATTGGCGACGACGAATTCGACGCCGTTAAGCCCGCAGGCGATCATGTTGTTGACGGCGTTGCCGCCAGCACCGCCAACACCAATGACGGTGATACGCGGCTTCAGGCATTGCGTTTCGGGAACGCCCAAGTTGATTGTCATATGTTGCCTCCAGCACAAAGAATGACGCCCATCTTCTGTTGGCCGCTTGGCCTACCACCGCCGATCCGGACCGCGCCCGCCCGGACCCACACCTTCGTCACAAGTTCTCCCGGAACCACTGACCTAGCCGACCGAACCGGCCGAGCAGACCGCCATGGGCGGGCCAGTGGGAAAAGCTCATCTCGACTTCGTCGTGTTCCTTGACCGCGTAACGCAGGAGACCGGCGCAGGTGGTAAACGCCGGGCCTGACGTTGCTTGGGCAAGGCCCTTGAGCCAAAGGGGGTTGCCGACGCGGACCTGCTTGCCGAGGATCTGGCCAGCCAGGTCTCTCACGCCATGGAGTTGGCACGCGCCACCGGTCAGGACCAGCCGGCGTCCGGCAAGCTTCTCAAGCCCGACAGACTCCAGGCGCATGCGCACCATCTCTAACGTCTCTTCAATCCGCGGCCGGATGATGCTGACCAGCATCGATCGCGGCACCTGATTAACGTTGCCGTTGTCGTGCTCGCCGATCATCGGCACGTCGATCATCTCGCGGTCATCGTCCGTGCAGCCGTAGGCGCTGCCGTAAAGGATCTTCAGCCGCTCGGCCATTTCGGCCGGCGTCGACAGCACGCGCGCGATATCGTTGGTGACATGCATGCCGCCGACCGGCACAGCGTCCACGTGTATGCAGTCGCCGTCGAAGAACACGGCAACGGTCGTCGTGCCGCCACCCATGTCGACCACGGTGACACCCAGATCCATCTCGTCTTTGACCAGGGCGGCCAGCGCCGACGCATAAGGCG
This sequence comes from Pseudomonadota bacterium, assembly GCA_039028155.1. Classification (NCBI taxonomy): domain Bacteria; kingdom Pseudomonadati; phylum Pseudomonadota; species Pseudomonadota bacterium. The sequence continues at coordinate 41,979 of JBCCIS010000008.1, read as the reverse complement.
TCGATGCGCGGCCCGCGACGTCCAGGTGACAGCGGGTGACGCAGGTCTCCAGATTGGCCAGCGGGCCCTCGCCCGTCGTCACCAAATGAACGTTGACGCCCAGCCGGTCGCCGACCATGCCGCGTGGATCGCGAATGCCGCGGTTGCCGTCGATGCTGTAGCCGACGGGCATGGCGTGAATGATCGACTGGTCGACTGTGTCGATGGTCTGCCGGCTCTGCATCATCACCCGGCGCAGATCGGCCTCGCCGACCTGGTGGCCGTTGATTGTGACGTCGACGGCGACAGTGTGCGAGCGCGGCTGACCGGCGGTGATGTTGACCCAAGCGTCACGCAGTGTTTCGCCGGCCATTTCCTCAGCCGCGTTGACGGCGGCGGCGATCGACTCTTCAGCCGCTTCCATGTTGACGACGGTGCCGGCGTGCACACCGCGCGACGCCTGGCAGCCTATGCCGGTGACCCGCAAGCCACCGTTGTCGTCCGGTCGCGCGACGAAACAGCACACCTTGGTGCTGCCGATATCGATAGCTGCGACGAGCCCTGAACGCGGTGTCATGGTTTTCCCATCCTCATGTGTCTTCGCCCTCTTCGGGGTCGACTGACATACGTGCCTGCGCCTCCGGCGTCAGGCGCAGCACCAGTTTGTCGGGCAGGCGCAGATCGACGGCCTGCACATCGCGCGCCAGCAGTTGTTCAGAGCTGTCGAGATCCGCCAGCCGGTAGAGGGCGCCGTCCAGGTCGTCCTCGGGCAGCTGGACGTCGATGCCGTCGTCCAGCTTCAGGTTCCAGCGCCGGTTACCGATCCTGACGGCGGCCCGGACGCGATCCCTGACCTCGGGCACCAGGTTCATGACGGCGATCAGATCGGCAGCGACATCGGCGGCGTCAGGGCCAACCACCAGCAAGAGCTCGCGGAAGTCCTGCGGGTGGGCGCCATCGATCACGTCACCGTTGTCGTCGACGACCGCAAGCCGCCCGTCGTTCTGCCACAAGGCCAGCGGCGTGCGTTCGTCGATGCGCAGGATGATCGTATCCGGCAGCCGCCGCTCGACCGACGCCTCGCTCACCCACGGCAAGGCCTCAACCCGCTGGCGTGCCGTTTCGAGCGAAATCTCGAAGATCGGCTGATGAATGTCGACGCCCAGTGCTTCGATCAATGTCTGGCGATCAGTCTGGAACCGACCGGTCGCGTAGACCCGTTCGACCGAAAAACCCATCTGTGCCGTGGCATCGGCGAACAGTTGTCGGGTCTCGGCCCAACGCCTGTCGGCGGCACCGCTCAGGAACAAAGCGGCCACCGCGACAATGGCGACGGTCATCGACCCGGCAAGCGGCCACCAGCGTTTCGCGGTCGCGCGCCAACGCTGCGCGGGACTGCGGTTGCGCGCGTTCTTCCGGCTCTGACGCTTCTTCACTGCCCGCATTGCGCCTCCTCGACCATCCAGGAGACGAGCTGACCAAAATCGATACCGACATAGGCGGCCTGCTCGGGCACCAGCGAAAGCGGGGTCATGCCGGGCTGCGTGTTGACCTCGAGCATGACGAGCTCGCCGGGCTCCCCGCCGGTGTCGTCATAGCGGAAGTCCGACCGCGTCACGCCGCGGCAACCAAGCGCCTGATGTGCGCTGACGGCCATCTCAGATGCCGCGCTATAGACGTCGCTATGGATCGGCGCGGGAATCGTGTGGACGGAACCGCCTTCCGTGTACTTGTTATCGTAGTCGTAGAACCCTTGGGGCGTCGTGATCTCAGTGACGCCTAGCGCGCGGTCGCCCATGACGGCGACGGTCAGTTCACGGCCGGGCACGAAACGCTCGACGATAGCCTCGTCGCCGTAATGGAAGTCTTCGGGCTGAAGACGGTCGTCGTTGTCGTTCTTCTCGACGATGCGCACGCCGACGCTGGAACCTTCGCGGTTCGGCTTGACGACGAACGGTCGCTCGATCGGCGCCGATTGGCCGATTGCCTCGCGGGTCACGATTTCGCTTTCCGCACACGGAATGCCGGCGGTGTGGAACACGCGCTTGGCCGCCTGCTTGTTCATGGCAAGCGCCGAGGCCAGCGGTCCGGAATGGGTGTAAGGCAGTTGCAGGATTTCAAACAGACCCTGAATGCAACCGTCCTCGCCAAAGCGGCCGTGCAGCGCGTTGAAAATGACATCGGGTTTGGGGTCCATCTCCATCAGGACCTGGGCGATATCGTGATCAACATCGATCCGCGTGACGCGATAGCCGCTGGCTTCCAGCGCATCAGCGCATTCGCGCCCACTGACCAGGGAGACCTCGCGCTCGGAATTCCATCCACCCATCAAAACTGCGACATGCCGGCTCATGCGACTTCCTCCGGCCCCGTTGCGTGCCGCCCGATGCGGCGGATTTCCCATTCCAACCGGACACCCGTTTTCTCAAACACCCGGCGGCGCACTTCTTCGCCGAGCCCTTCCAGATCCGCCGCCGTGGCACCGCCGGTGTTGATCAGGAAGTTGCAGTGCTGCTCCGACACCATGGCCGCGCCACGCGTCAGACCGCGGCAACCGGCGCGGTCGATCAGCTCCCAGGCCTTGGCATCGGGCGTGTTCTTGAACGTGCTGCCGCCCGTGCGCGAGCGCACCGGCTGTGTGCTACTGCGTTGTGTCTGGATCTCGGCCATGCGCTGTTCGATGGCCGGTGCGTCACCCGGCTCACCTTTCAAAACAGCCTGGGTGAAGACCCAGCCCTCCGGCAGACTGCAGAAACGATAGCTGTGGCCAAGATGCTCCGGCGTCAGCACCTGAACCTCGCCACGCGGATCGATCGCCCGCGCGTGGATCAACGCGTCACTGAGCTCACGTTCATAGGCACCGGCGTTCATGCGCAGCGCGCCACCGATCGTACCGGGGACGCCAACCAGGAATTCAAGGCCGGCCAGACCGGCCTGACTCGCCGTCTTCGCGACATTGAGGTCCAGCGCCCCGGCGCCAGCCACGACCGTCTCGCCGTCGACCGTCACCCGTGCGAGATCGCGGCCCATGCGAATGACGACACCGGGGATACCGCCATCGCGGATGAGCAGGTTGGAGCCGACGCCGATGACCGTCACGGGCGTATCCGCTGGCCGGTTCTGCAGGAAGGTCGCGAGATCCTCTTCGTCGGCCGGCTTGAAGACGACTTCCGCGGGACCGCCAGCGCGGAACCACGTGGTCTTCGACAGCGCGACACCGAAGCTGTAGCGGCCACGCACGTCGGGCAGACGATCGGCCAGGGCGCTATGCTTGGACGCAGCCATCATGTCCGACCTCCCGCGCATGCCGTCTTGTCGCCAACCAGCTCTTCCAGTTGTTGCGGCAAGTCGTTCGCCCATGCCGTGATCGACCCGGCACCCAAGCAAATGACGACATCGCCCGACTGCGCCTTGCCCACGACCATGGCGGCCAAGCCGGCGGGATCGTCCAGGACCTCGACTTCGCGATGGCCGTGGGTGCTGAGCCCCTGGGCCAGCGCATCACGATCGTAATCGGGGATTGGCGCCTCGCCGGCCGGGTAGACATCGGCGACGATCACGGCGTCCGCGTCGTTGAAGCAGGTGCAGAAATCATCAAAGAGATCACGCAGCCGCGTATAGCGATGGGGCTGGACGATCGCGATGATGCGTCCGTCATAGGCATCGCGCGCGGCCGACAGCACGGCCGAGATCTCGACGGGGTGGTGGCCGTAATCGTCAATCACCGTGATACCGCCGACCTCACCGGTCTTGGTGAAGCGGCGCTTCACGCCCTCGAACCGCTTGAGCGCGTCAACGATCGCGGCGTCGGGAATGCGCATTTCCTGCGCAACGGCGATCGCGGCAAGCGCGTTCGACACGTTGTGGCGCCCGACCATGGGCAGGTAGACGTCATCGACCTGGCGCGTCGTGTCGGAGATGCGGTCGCGGATGACCACGTCGAACTCATAAGCATTGCCGGTCGGACGCAGGTTTGTGCCGTAGACATCAGCTTGCGGCGTCATGCCGTAGGTCACGACCCGGCGATCGGCAATGCGGCCGATAAGCGCCTGGACTTCCGGATGATCGAGACACAGCACCGCGAAACCATAGAACGGCACGTTCCCCACAAAGGCATCGTAGGCGTCACGCACCTCGTCGAAAGAGTCGTAGTTCTCCAGATGCTCTGGATCCATGTTGGTGACCACGGCGACGGTCGCCGGCAGCTTGACGAAGCTGCCGTCAGACTCGTCGGCCTCGACCACCATCCATTCGCCGGTGCCAAGGCGCGCATTGGTGCCGTAAGCGTTGATGATGCCACCATTGATCACGGTCGGATCGAACCCGCCGCATTCCATGACCCAGCCGATCATCGACGTTGTCGTCGTCTTGCCGTGGGTACCGCCGACCGCAACCGACCAGCGCAGGCGCATCAGCTCGCCGAGCATCTCGGCACGGCGTACGACGGGAATCCAGTGCTCGCGCGCGGCCAGAACCTCGGGATTGTCGGGCTTGACCGCCGAGGACGTCACCACGATCGCCGCGTCGCCCAGGTTCTCCTCGCGATGTCCAATGTGGACCGTGATGCCCATGGCGCGCAGCCGGCGCACATTGGCGCTTTCGGTGAGGTCACTGCCCTGAACGACGTAACCCAGGTTGTGCAGCACCTCGGCGATGCCGCTCATGCCGATGCCGCCCATGCCGATGAAGTGGATCGGCCCGATTTCACGAGGTAGCGCTCTCATGCCGCCTCCGGACGAATCAGGGCGTCGTGGCCGTCACCGTTGCCGGGCACCAGGCGCTCGACCTCATCGGCCAATGCCGACGCGGCATCCACACGGGCGCGCTGGCGCGCGTTCTCGGCAGCCGTTCGAAGTGTCTGCGGTGTCGCGATCAACGCTTCCAGGCGCGCGGCCAGCGCCTCAGCGGTGAACGCCTGCTCAGGCATCAACCACCCGGCGCCATCCGCCTCCACCGCCATCGCGTTGACGGTCTGGTGGTCGTCGGCGGCATGGCGATAAGGCACCAGGATCGCGGGTTTGCCAGCCGCGGCGATCTCCGCGACTGTCGACGCGCCGGCACGGCCGATCACCAATTGCGCCTCGCCCAGACGCCCCGCCATGTCGTCGAAGAAACTCTGCAAGGTCGCCTGCACGCCCAGCGACTCGTAGGCTTGACGCACACCGTCCAGATCCTCAGGACGGCATTGTTGCGTAATCACCAGCAGGCGACGCGCGCCGGACGGCATGGTGGCGAGCGCCTCGGGCAGCACGCGGCTCAGGATGCTGGCACCCTGGCTGCCGCCGACGATAAGGACACGCAGCCGGCCGTCGCCGTTCGGCGGCATGTACGACTGGTTGGCCAGTGCCGCGATCTCCGGACGCACCGGATTGCCGGTCAGCACCACACGCGCGCGGCCCGCCTCGTCAAGCCGCGCCGTATCGGCAAACGATGTCGCGATCACGTCGACGCGCGGCGCCAGGAGGCGATTGGCCCGACCCAGCACCGAATTCTGTTCGTGAATGACTGTGGGCAGCGGCACACGCGTCGCGGCCAACACCGGCGGCACGGACGGATAGCCGCCGAAACCAACGACACAGGACGCGCCCAAGGTCTTGGTCAGGCGCCGCGCTTCCCATGTGCCGCGCAACAGGTCGACCACGCCGGTAACACGGCCGGTCAATTTGCGTCCGGCCATGGCGGCCGAGCGAACGGTATAGACCGGCACGCCCTGCAAGCCGGTACCGAGGTCGACGCCGCGGCGGTCGGTCACGAAGACGACGTCGCGGCCGCGATCGATCAATGCGCCGGCAAGCGCGCGGGCCGGGAACAAATGGCCGCCGGTTCCGCCGGCCGCCAGCATCACGGGGCCGGTCATGATGGCCTCCCGTGCTCGGGCCGGCGTCGCGTCAGCGCCAACACCATGCCCATCGCGATCGCAATCGCCACCAGCGATGAACCGCCATAGGACATGAACGGCAACGTCATGCCGGTCGACGGCACCAAACGCAACGTGACGCCCATGTTGACCACCGCCTGAGCCCCGAACTGAATCAGCAGCCCAGCCACAGCCAACAGGACAAACAGATCCTTCTCCGCCATCAAGCGGATCAAGCCGCGCAAGGCGACGAAGGCGAACAACGCCACGATCAGCAAACAGACGAAAAGACCAAACTCCTCGCCGGCGACGGCGAAGATAAAGTCCGAATGGGCATCGGGCAGGACGTCCTTAACGACGCCTTCGCCCGGCCCCCGTCCAAAGACTCCTCCGGATTCAAACGCTCTCAATGCCGTGTTCACCTGAAAACTGTCACCGGAAGCCGGATCGAGAAAACGATCGATCCGGTCCGCGACATGCGGCAGAAAGCTGTAGCCGGCGACCACGCCGACCACGACAACCCCCGCCACGCCGGCAACCAAGATGAGCGGCATGCCGGCGAGGAAAAATTGGCCGCCCCAGATCGCCGTAACCGTGGCGGCCATACCAAAGTCGGGTTGCAGCACGATAAGGCTGACAACCATGATGAACAGGCAAAGAGCAACAAGATCGCCCGGAAACCCCGGGCGGGTACGCTGTTCGGCAAACATCCAGGCGACAACGACGGCGAAAGCCGGCTTTACAAACTCCGACGCCTGCAATGAGAATCCCGGCAAAGAAATCCAACGACGTGAACCCTTGATGTCGGCCCCGATGAACAGGGTCAGCGCCAAGAGCACGACCGAGATTCCGAACACAATAACGGCAAGCCGACGCACGCCCCGCGGCGATAGCAGGGAAACGGCCATCAACACGGCCAGTGCGATCGGTAAAAAGATGAACTGTCGCCGCACGAAATAGAACGAGTCCGCACCTATGCGGTCCGCGACCGGCGGACTGGCCGCCATGATCAAGATGACTCCGCAGAGCATCAGGATCACGAGCGCGGCCAGCGTCCACCGGTCGACGGTCCACCACCATCTTCCTAGTAAGCTGCGGTCCGTGCGGGCGAAAGTTGTCATCTCTTCCTAGCGGTCTTCCTCTTGGCAGGCGCCCTGCGCTTGGCCGGAGCCTTACGCTTGGCCGGAGCCTTGCGCTTGGCGGCTTTACGCTTAGCCGGAGCCTTGCGCTTGGCGGCTTTACGCTTAGCCGGAGCCTTACGCTTGGCGGCTTTACGCTTAGCCGGAGCCTTACGCTTGGCGGCTTTACGCTTGGCCGGAGCCTTACGCTTGGCGGCTTTTTTCTTGGTCGCTGCCTTACGCTTGGCCGGAGCTTTGCGCTTGACGGCTTTCTTCTTGGTTGCGGCTTTGCGCTTAGCCGGAGCTTTGCGCTTGGTCGCAGCCTTACGTTTCGCCGGCGCTTTGCGCTTAACGGCTTTCTTCTTGGTCGCGGCCTTGCGCTTGGCCGGAGCCTTGCGTTTGGCAGCTTTCTTTTTGGCAGTTGACTTCTTGGCCGTAGAACGTTTCGTGGCCATGTCAGACCCCCTTTTGCGTGTTGCGGGTGGGACAAGAGATGTGTCCTTCTCAAGTTCCTGATCGCGCTTTCTCTTCTCTTCGAGCACGATTTCACGGAACTTGTTCCCCCGATCTTCAAAATCGGAGAACTGATCGAAAGACGCGCATGCCGGTGACAGCAATACGATCGCGCCGGCGCGTCGGTCGGCGAGCGCCATGTCGCTCGCCTGCTTGACGGCTGTCACAAGATCGCCGCTTACGGTGTACGGCACGCGTCCTTCTAATGTCTGGGCGAACGCACCGGCCGACTCTCCGATCAGGAAGGCATGCGCCATCCGCGGGAAGTAGGGAGAGAGCGTCGCGATGCCGCCCTCCTTGGCGCGTCCACCGGCAATCCAGTAGATACGGTCGTAACAGGCAAGGCCACGCGCGGCGGCAGCCGCGTTGGTCGCCTTACTATCGTTGATAAAGGTCACCCGGCCGACCTTGCACACGACTTCCTGGCGGTGCGCCAGGCCGGGGAATGTCTTGAACGCCTTGGCGACCTCTTCGGCGGGAATGCCGAGCGCGCGAATGGCGGCAAGGGCCGCGGCGGCGTTCTGCCAGTTGTGCACGCCGGGCAGCACCTTGACCTTGTTCAGATCGACGACCTCGTCGGGCTTGCCCGACGTCTCATCGATGATCACGCCCTTCTTCACGTAGACGCCGTCGGCGATACGTCGCAGCACGGAGACCGGAATGATGGTGCGGCCGCGCCGACCGGCGAGCTCGGCGTGAATGCGCCGACAGATATCGTCGTCGACGCCAATGACCGACGTCTGATGAGACGCCCGGCGCGAGAAGATGCGTGTCTTCGCCGCGATATAGTTGGCGAAGTCACCGTGGCGCTCGACATGGTCGGGCGAGATGTTGAGGAGAACCGCGACATCGCTGACCAGCGAGCGAATGAGATCGAGCTGATAGGACGACAGTTCCAGAACATAGATGCCGTCATCATCCAGCGGATCGAGATCGAGCACCGGCGTGCCGATATTGCCGCCCAGCTGCACGGAGCGGCCTGACGAACGGATCAGATGCGCGATCAGCGCCGATGTCGTCGACTTGCCATTGGTGCCGGTCACGCCGACCACGCGTCCGGGCGGACGCGAACGGGCGAACAGCTCCATGTCGCCGATCACCTCGACACCGGCCGCCATGGCGCGGGCGACCAGCGGATGTGGCGCCGGATGCGTGAGCGGCACGCCGGGGCTTAAGACCAGCGCACGCACGATGTCCCATTCCAGGCGGTAGAGGTCGTTGAGCGTGACGCCCTTGTCGGCGGCAAGTCGGCGCCGTGCGGGATCATCGTCCCAGGCGTGGACCTGCGCACCGGCAGCCGCCAGTGCGAGTGAACTTGACACGCCGGAGCGGCCCAGTCCGAAGACCGCGATCGATGAATCTGCATGGCGTGAAAGATCGATCATCGGCTCACCTCAACTTCAGCGTGGCAAGACCGACAAGCGCCAGGATGATGGCGATGATCCAGAAGCGGATCACGATTGTCGGTTCAGCCCAGCCCATTTTTTCGAAGTGATGATGGATCGGGGCCATACGGAATACGCGGCGCCCGGTCGCCTTGAACGAAGCGACCTGGACAATCACCGAAACCGTCTCCAACACAAAGAGACCGCCGACGATCGCCAGCACCAGCTCATGCTTGGTCACGACCGAAATGCTGCCCAGCGCGGCGCCGCTGGCCAGGCTGCCGGTATCGCCCATGAACACCATGGCCGGTGGCGCGTTGAACCACAGGAAGCCGAGCCCGGCGCCGACCATCGCGCCGCACAAGACAGCCAGCTCGCCGGCGCCAACGACCAGCGGCAGCTGCAGGTATGACGCATAGACCGTGTTGCCGGCGAGATAGCAGATGATGCCGAACGTCATGGCCGCGATGATGATCGGGCCGATCGCCAGGCCATCCAGCCCGTCGGTCAGGTTCACCGCGTTCGACGCGCCGACGATCACGAACACAACGACGACGACAAACATCCAGCCGAAGTTGATCAGGACATCTTTCAGGAACGGCATGGCCAGATGGGACGACATGTGGCTCTCGGTCAACGCGGCGATGGCGAACGCCGCGACCAAGGCCAGCACGATTTCCATCGCCAGTTTGACGTAGCCCGACAGACCCTTGCTGGTTTGGTGGGTGACCTTCAGGTAGTCGTCGGCAAAACCGATGGCGCCGAAGCCCAGGGTCAGCAGCAGGACGATCCAGACGAAGCCGTTCGACAGGTCGGCCCACAGCAACGTGGCGACACCCAGCGACAGCAAGATCAAGACGCCACCCATGGTCGGTGTGCCGGCCTTTGTGATGATGTGACTCTCCGGTCCGTCACTGCGGATGGGCTGGCCCTTGCCTTGCACCGACTTCAGCCAGCGGATCACCAGCGGCCCAAAGATCAGGCTGATCAGAAGCGCCGTCAAAATCGCGCCGCCGGTCCTAAACGTGATGAACGAGAACAACCGGAGCGCACCGATATCATCGGACAGAGGCGAAAGGAGATTGAACAGCATGGTTCGCCCCCTACCCGTTGCCGACCATGGGCTGCGCGGCGCCCTGCCGCAACAGCGCCTCGACAACGGTCTCCAGACCCACGCGCCTCGACCCCTTGACCATCACCACATCGCCCGCCCGCAAGACGTCGACGACCGGCGCGAGCGCATCGCTCGCGGCCTGGACGTGCGCCACACAACGTTCGGCAGGCAGGGCTTGTTTCGTATGAGCGACCTCGTCCCCGATCAGCACAACGAGGTCGGCGCTTTCCAGAATTTGCTCGGCCAGCGCGACGTGAAGCGCCGCGCTCTGGTCACCCAGCTCCAGCATGTCGCCAATCACCGCGACGCGCCGGCCACCGTCGCCGACCGGGGTCGCACGCAACACACCGAGCGCGGCGTGCAGGGCAGCTGGGCTGCAGTTATAGGACTCGTCGATGACGAGGACGTCACCGCCGTCGATCGTTGCGCGATGGCGCTGGCCACGCCCGGGCGGCGGCGCCACCGAACTCAAGGCGGCGGCGGCTTGGTCGACATCGGCATCCATCAGCACAACAACGGCCAGCACAGCCAGACTGTTGAGCGCTTGGTGGCGGCCCCAGAACCCGAGTTGGTATTCGATCGACCGCCCGAAGACATCGGCTTTGACGACGGTGCCCCTGTCACCCAACCGCCAGTCAAGCAACCTGACATCGCAGCCGTCTGTTTCGCCGAACCGCACGATGCGCGCGGCACCGGCGTCAATCGCACATTGGGTCAGGTAGTCCGCAAACGCACTATCACCGTTAATGACTGCAACGCCATCTTCCGTGAGGCCGTTGAAGATATCGGCCTTCTCAGCAGCGATGCCGTCGATCCCGTCGAAGGTCGCGCCGTGCACCATCTCGATCGTGGTGATGACGGCGATGTTCGGTTGCACCAAACCGGACAAGGGCGCGATTTCGCCCGGCGCATTCATGCCGATCTCGAAAACGCCGAATCGCGTCGCCGCCGGCATACGTGCCAGGCTGAGCGGGGTTCCCACGTGATTGTTGAAGCTCTTCTCGCTGACATGGGCTGCACCCTGGCGCGCCAACACATGGTGCAGCATTTCCTTGGTGCCGGTCTTGCCGACGCTGCCGGTGATCGCGCAAATGCGTCCAGCGCAGCGCGCGCGGGCAGCGCGCGCGAGATCGTTCAGACCGGCCATCGTGTCGGGCACCAGCAGCAGCGGCGCCGGATGACCATGATCGAACGTACGCGCCACCATAGCCGCCGCCGCGCCGCCGTCGAGAGCCTGACCGACATACTTGTGACCGTCCGACGTTTCACCATTAAGCGCGACGAACAGATCACCCGGCGCGATCTGGCGGCTGTCGAATGCGACACCGAAAGCCGACCACGACTGCAGGCTCTCGCCGCCGGTCGCCGCCGCCGCATCGCGGTCGTTCCAAAGCACGGGCCCCGTCATGCCGCGCGCCCCAGGTCGTCGACCGCGCGACGCACTTCGTCGCCGTCATCGAACGGCAGAACCTGCTTGCCGACGATCTGGCCCTGCTCGTGCCCCTTGCCGGCAACGACCAGGACGTCGCCATCCGTCATCTCGCCGACCGCAGCGCGGATCGCCTCCGCACGGCCATCGACATTGGTCGCGTCGGGGCAGCCAACCATGATCTCCTGGCGAATGTCGGCTGGTTTCTCGGTGCGTGGATTGTCGTCGGTGACAAACACTTTGTCGGCAAGGCGCGCGGCGATCGCGCCCATGCGCGCGCGTTTGTCGCGGTCACGATCACCACCGCAGCCGAAAACAACAAACAGCTTGCCGGTCACCGCGGGACGAACTTCCGCCAACACGGTCTGCAGTGCATCCGGCGTATGCGCATAGTCGACATAGATCGGACCGCCGTCAGGATGTTCGGCGACACGCTCCAAGCGTCCACGCACGCCCGCAAGCGACGGCAGCAGTTCCAGCACGCGCGTGACCTCAACGCCTTCGACGCCTGCGACCATGGCCGCAGCACACAAGGCGTTCATGGCCTGGAAGTGTCCGGGCAGCGGCAATTCCGTGTCGATGCGCTCGCCGTCAGCCTCGATCGTCAGGATCTGCACCGGACCGCGATAGCGGCTGTCGACAAGTCGCAGGTCGTTGCCTGAGTGGCCATAACCGACCACGTGCAAGCCGTTGTCGCGACACACGGCGGCAATCGCTTCAAACTGATCGCTGTCGGCATTCAGCGCCGCGACACCGTCCGCCTCGACCAATCCGAACAAGCTGAACTTGGCGTCCCGGTAGGCATCGAAGTTCGGATGATAGTCGTAGTGATCTTGGGTCAGATTGGTAAAGCCGGCGGCAGACAGACGCACACCGTCGACACGGTTCTGATCGAGACCGTGGCTGGATGCTTCCAGCGCGACGCGCTTGAAATCGCGCACGCCAAGATCGGCCAACACCTTGTGCAAGGTCACCGGATCAGGCGTCGTGTGCGCAAGACTGGCGCGGTACCCATTGCCGCACACGCCCAGGGTACCGACCGCCGCCGCCTTGATTCCCAAGGCACGCCACAGCTGCGCGCAGAAGACGGCGACCGACGTTTTGCCGTTCGTTCCGGTCACGGCGACGGCGCGCTCCGGCTGGTCGCCGAAAAAACGCGCGGCCATTTGCGCGAGCGCCCGGCGCGGCCGGTCGCTGGTCAGAACCGAGACGTTGTCTTGTGTCACCTTCGACGCCGCATCCGGTGTTGTCAGCACGCAGGCCACGCCACGCGATACCGCGTTGTCGATGAAACGGCGGCCATCGGTCTCGACGCCCGGCACGGCCGCGAACAGATAGTCGCGCGCGCAGTCGCGCGAGTCAGCGCTTAAGCCCAGGATGTCGACATCCCCGCCGCAGCGTTCGACCGTGAGGTCGAGACCGTTAATGAGCGCCGTAAGCCGCAAGAATGGCCTCCAGTTCCAAATCTTGTCCGGCCACCGCCTGTGGCAAATCAGGCATGGCGTTTTCGTCGGGCGCAAAACCAGCAAGCGGACCGATACGCGCGATGATGTTTCCGACCGTCGGCGCCGCGGTCCAACCGCCGGTCGCATAGCCGTAGGTCTCCTCGATGCCATTGGGCTCGTCGATCATCGCCAGAACGATGTACTGGGGATCGTCGATCGGGAACGCCGAGACGAACGACGACAGCAGTTTGTCCTCGTTGTATCCGCCCCAGCTATCCAGCTTCTCGGCCGTGCCGGTCTTGCCACCGATCAGATAGCCGTCGACCTGCGCCTTGCGACCGCTGCCGTACTCGACGACCAGATGCATCAGCATGCGCACGGCCTCCGACGTCTCCGGCCGGATCACCTGAACGCCCGGCGGCGACTGGTCGGATGTCCAACGCAGGATCGTCGGCTGATAGAGCGTGCCGCCGTTGACCATGGCGGCCATGGCGCTCGCGACCTGGATCGGCGTCACGGCGATACCGTGGCCGAAGCCGATGGTCATCGTGTTGATCTCGCGCCATGGCGAGGGCGCCATGGGCAGCGCGTTTTCCGGCAGCTCAAGCTGCGATGTCGACAGAAGGCCGACGCGCTGCAAGAACGCCTGCTGGCCTTCGGCACCGACATCGAGCGCCATCTTGGCCGCGCCAATGTTCGACGAATAGATCAGGATCTCCGGCAGCGACAGCCAGCGGTTCTTCGGCTTGTAATCGCGGATCGTGAACTGCGAGATGCGGATTGGGTCCGTCGCGTCATAGCCGCTCGTCATGTTTACCAGACCGGCATCGAGCGCCATGGCCGCGGTGAATACCTTGAAAACCGAACCGACCTCATAAACGCCCAGCGTCGCGCGGTTGAAGCGGGTGTCCTCGTGCGCTTCGCCAGCGCGGTTGCTGTCGAAGTCGGGTAAGGAGACCATGGCCAGCACTTCGCCGGTATGCACGTCCAGCACGATGCCGGTACCGCCAATGGCGCCGAAGCGATCGATCGTCGCCGTCAGTTCTTCACGCACGATCTGCTGGAAGCGCAGATCGATCGACAAAGCCAACGGCGTTTCGTCGGCCTCGGCGCGCGCCTGCAGTTCATGATCAAATGCCTGCTCGGCACCGGCAAGACCATGACGGTCGATATCGGTAAAGCCGACGACATGGGCGGCCAGGTGACCTTGCGGGTAGATCCGCCGCTCCTCCCGCACAAACCCCAGCCCCGGGATACCGAGCGCGTGGATGTCGGCCTGCTGGCGCGGCGTCAGGTTGCGCTTCAGCCAGACAAAACCGCGGTCGGTGGAGAGTTTGGCGACGACCTCATCGAAATCGATATCGGGCAGCGCCGATTCCAACATCACCGCTGCTTCTTCCGCGTCGATCACGACGCGCGGATTGGCATAGAGCGAGGCGGTCGGCAGATCGGTCGCCAGCAACATGCCGTTGCGATCGACAATGTCGGCGCGTCCGATGGGCGCCAACGCGGTGCTATAGGCAAGCGCGTCGCTGTCGCCGGCCTCGATCAACATCACCTCGACAAGGCGGCCGGCAATCAACAGAAACGCCGCGCAGAAGACAACGGTCAGCACAACCAGGCGCGATCGGCAGATGTCTGCCGCCTGCTTGATCGCCCCTTCAAGACGCAGCGTCGGTTGCGGCTCCATGGCGCCGCCATACCACTGGCGATCGTTGTGCGCGTGGTCGCTCATTGTGTCGCCTCGAAGGTGACCAACGAGATGGACGGCGTCAGCACGTAGTCGGGCAGTCCGTTCGGCCGGTAAGGCACGTCGACCAAGACGCCCATCTGGGCCGGCGCCATCGGCACCAGATCGAGATGGCGTTCGGCGAGTTCGGTCAGACGGTCAGGCCGGTTCAAATAGCTCCACTCGGCCCGCAGCACGTGAATGGCCTCGCGCCGGTCGACCAGCTCGGTTTCCAGCCGCGCCAGCTCGTCTTCCAGGCTGCGCACCTCGTACTTGATGACGAAGGCCGCCACAGCCGCGCCAACCGCGGCCACCATCCATATCGGGCTTCCGCGTCGCATCATGCCGCCTCCGCCCATGCCGGCGCGTCCGTCCGCACCGCCGCGCGCAGACGCGCCGAACGGGCGCGCGGGTTGTCGCGCACTTCAGCTTCGCCCGCCGTCACCGGCTTCCTGCCGATCAGGCGGAAGCTCGGCGCGCGCGCAGCGTCGGGCAGGTCGGGAAGATGCCGGCTAGGCCGGGCCGCGGCACCACTGCGCTCCTGCAGGAACTTCTTGACGATGCGGTCTTCGAGCGAATGGAAGGCAACGACGACCAGACGGCCACCGGCGCGAAGGACGCGCTCGGCCGCAGCCAGACCGCGCTCCAGTTCGCCGAGCTCGTCGTTCACATAGAGCCTGAGCGCCTGGAAGGTCCGCGTCGCCGGATCGATGCCATCGGCCGATGGGCGCACGACCGAACGCACGATATCGGCAAGCTCGCCGGTGCGGGTGATCGGTGAATTCTGGCGCGCCGCGACAATGGCGCGGGCGACGGCGCGGGCCCGGCGCTCCTCGCCAAGCTTGGCGATCATCGCAGCGAGATCGCGCTCGTCGAGCCGATTGACCACATCGGCCGCGTCCTCGCCGACCGGCTCCATGCGCATGTCGAGCGGGCCGTCGGCACGGAACGAGAAACCGCGCACGGCATCGTCGAGCTGGTTGGATGAGACGCCGATGTCGAGCACGACGCCGTCAACGACCGGGATCGCCCGATCGGCGAGCAGTCGGTCCATCGACGAGAACGCGCCCTGGACCAAGGTCAGACGCGGACCGTACTGGGCCGCCAGCGCCTCGCCACGGATGATCGCCTCGGGATCGCGGTCGATGCCGACCACCATGCAGTCGGCAGCATCCAGCATGGCGTGGCTGTAACCGCCGCCGCCAAAGGTGCCGTCGACATGGGTCTCGCCATCAGCCGGCGCCAGCACCGCCAGGACTTCATCCAGCAGAACCGGCACGTGTACGTTTTCGGTGGGCCGCTCAGCCATCGCCGCCTCCCAGCTTGCTGGCGAAGGCAAGCTCGACGTCGGCGGGGTTGTCGGAGACCCGCTGGAACGCCTCCTCCTGGAAACGCAGACCGGCTTCAGGTTCCCAAATCTGGAAGAACGGACCGCGACCAATAAAACACGCCTGATCGACAATACCGGCGAAGTCACGGAGATGGTCGGGGATGCCCATCCGTCCTTCACTGTCGCACGGCAAGTGGATCGCGGCGCCAAAGATGGCGCTGGTGACGTCTTCATGTTTGGCGGCAAACGGGTTCGAAATACTGTTGGCGAGATCGGCAAAAGCATCGGGGGCGAACGCGTCAAGCGCCTGAACCCTACGGATAGAGCGCATGACATAGATACCGGGCTGGGTCTGGCTGGCGAGCACACCACGAAACGCGGCAGGCACAGAGACCCGCCCCTTGCGATCGATCTTGTTGATGTGTGTCCCGACGAATACTGGCACGTCGCCATCCCCTTGCCCGCCGTGTCCCGGCGGCCGGGTATTGGCTGCGCATGCCGACACCATGTAACCGTTGGGACAGCATGGGATATCATGGGACTACATGGGCGTCAATGCCATTACCAAGTAAATCCCTGGGCTAACGGTGCTTTCTCTTTTGCTCGATTGCTTTCCTGCATCCGATGCTCGTTCCCACGATCAAGGTCTCGTAGTCTGACATTATGCAGGTACTACATGTAGATGTCCAGTATGTTCCCTTTTTGTTTCATTACTTAACTGTGTATTGATTGTTCCGGCTGCCAGTTATCGCAAAAAGAAACGGTTCAGACGGCCTGTAAGCCGGGTTCTGTATCCGACCTTTGGGGCCGGACGATGGCCATTCATCTGGGACGCCCGTTACCGGACGCCTCGCGCGACCAACCCGGGCGGCGAGCCGAAAACAGGCCCTTGGCGGCCAAAAACCGCCGATTGCCGCCCCTATTCGGTCTTGCTCCCGGTGGGGTTTACCATGCCGGCGCCGTCGCCGGCGCCGCGGTGCGCTCTTACCGCACCCTTTCACCCTTACCCGCTGAGCCCTGAGACGCGCAGGCGGTTTACTTTCTGTGGCACTTTCCCTGGGGTCGCCCCCGCCGGGTGTTACCCGGCACCGTGTTTCCGTGGAGCCCGGACTTTCCTCCCCCGGCACGAAACCGTGCCGAAGGCGACCATCCGGCCGTCTGGACCGGCTTTCTACGTAGTCTTCCGGGCTTTGCGGGTCAATCCAGCATCGAAAGCAGACCGGCCAGACGGTCAAGGGTCTCCAAATCGGCGACACCATCGACGTTTTGGGGCCGGAAATGACGCTGGAACGCCACGACAGTCGCACGGCTGACCGGTCCGAAGCGGCCATCGGCCACCAATCCGTAGCCATAGGTCGCCAGCGCCGCCTGAAACCGCTCGACATCCTCGCCCTGGTCGCCGGTGGTGAGGATCCGGCCGCGCGACGGCCGTGGCGCGGGCCACAGCCCGATGCCCGCCGCCGCCAGAGCGGCCCAGTCGAACCATTCGCCGGGATCCTGCTTGCGCGACGGCGCGATATCGCTGTGCCCGACTACGTTTCTGGCCTCGATGCAATGGCGCGTCACGATGTCGCCAGCCAGCGCCACCAGTGTCGCCATCTGGGCCGCCGGATAGGGCTCGGGCCCGAACTCGTGGCCCTTGTTCTCCAGTTCGATGCCGATCGAGGCGCTGTTGACGTCGCTGATGCCGCGCCAGTGCGAAACACCGGCATGCCACGCCCGCTCCGTCTCCGGGACAAGGCGGAAGAGCTGGCCCGCCCGGTCGATCAGGTAGTGGGCGCTGACGCCGGCCTCCGGTGCCGTCAGACGCTCAAGCGCATCCTCCGCCGTCTGCATTCCGGTGTAATGCAGAACCAGCATGGAAATGGCGGTTTCGGGGGGCCGCGGTCCATGATTGGGCGAGGCTCTCTCGATCACTGTCAGGGGCCGGGAAATAGAGGGCATGAAACGGCTCGCGCAGGACTCGCCATGGCTTTGAGTTTGCCGCAGACTATCGCCAGCCCGTTGGAAAGTCCCGCCATAGAGGACGGGACGGCGATAAACGAGATGCAGGGAGGTTCCATGTCTGACGTTAGAAATGTCGCTATTGTCGGCCCCTCATTGAGTGGCAAGACCACGCTTCTGGAGAGCATGCTGTTCGTCAGCGGCGCGATCGGCCGCAAGGGTACGGTCAAGGACGGCAATTCGGTCGGCGACAGCGCGCCGGAGGCCCGCGCGCGCCAGATGAGCACTGAGGTCAGCGCCGCGCGCGCCACATTCGATGACGTCACCTTCAACTTTCTCGACTGCCCGGGCTCCATCGAGTTTCAGGCCGAAGCGCGCAACGCGCTGATTGGTTGCGACGCCGCCGTCGTCGTTTACGAACCGGTTATCGAGCGCGCCACGACACTGGCCCCGATCTTCCGTTTCCTCAGCGAGAACGACATTCCGCATATCGTCTTCATCAACAAGATGGACCGCACCGCGACGATGATGCGCGACCTGATCCCGGCCATGCAGGAAGTCTCCGACAAACCCCTGCTGATCAATCAGGTCCCGGTGCGCGATGGTGAACACGTCACCGGTTACGTCGACCTGGTGACCGAACAGGCATACAACTACAAGTCAGGCGCGGCATCGGAAGAAACCGAGATGCCGGACTCCGTCAAGGAGCGCGAGCAGGAAGCGCGCACCATGATGCTGGAGACCCTCGCCGACTTCGACGACACGCTGCTTGAGAAGCTGCTGGAGGACGAGATCCCTTCGGTCGAGGAGGTCATCAACGACCTGCACGACACCCTCGGCGACGGCAATCTCGTTCCGGTCCTGATCGGCGCCGCCGAGCAGGAGAACGGTGTGCGCCGTCTGTTGCAACATCTCGCCGAGTGGACACCGGACGCGTCGACGACCGTGGAGCATCGCGGCATCGAAAAAACCAAACCCTCAGCGCAGGTGCTCAAGACGTTCCACACGCCACACGGCGGCAAACTCTCGCTGGCGCGCGTATGGGCCGGCACAATCAAGGACGGCGAAACGGTCAACGGCGAGCGCATCGGCGGCATGTATCACATGATGGGCGCTAACCAGGACAAGGTCGACAAAGCCGAGGCCGGCGACATCGTTGCCTTTGGCCGCCTTGACGAAGCCCGTACCGGCGACACGCTGTTGATCGGCGGAGCCGCACCGTCATCGGCCGACGAGATCCCGCGTGCCGAAGAACTGCCGCGCCTGTACGGCTTGGCGATCCATGCCGAGCGGCGTGACGACGAGGTCAAGCTGTCGGCGGCGCTGCAGAAGATCCAGGACGAGGATCCCTCGCTGATCGCCGAGCAGAACAGCGATATCAACCAGCTCGTCCTCTGGGGCCAGGGCGACATGCACCTGAACGTCGCCTTCGAGAAACTGCGTGAACGTTACGGCGTTGCGGTCACGTCCGAACGGCCGCGCGTGCCCTACCGTGAGGCGATCCGCAAGCCGGTCACCCAGCACGGCCGTTTCAAACGCCAGACCGGGGGCAGCGGCATGTTTGGTGACGTGCACGTCAACATCAAACCGCTGGCGCGCGGCAACGGGTTCGAGTTCGTCAACTCGATCTCAGGTGGCTCGGTGCCTCGCCAGTACATCCCGGCTGTGGAAGCCGGCGTGAAGGAGTATCTCGAACGCGGACCGCTCGGATTTCCCGTGGTCGACGTCTCGGTCGAACTGTTCGACGGCAAGTATCACGACGTCGACTCCAACGAGATGGCGTTCAAGCTCGCCGCCCGCACGGCGATGAGCGAAGGCATGCCGAACTGCAACCCCGTCCTGTTGGAGCCGATCATGGAGGTGCACATCCACGCCCCCAATACGGCGACATCGAAGGTGCAGCAGTTGGTCACCGGCCGTCGCGGTCAACTCCTGGGCTACGAGGTTCGCGAAGGCTGGAAGGGCTGGGACACCGTCACCGCCCACATGCCGCAATCGGAGATCCAGGACCTGGTCGCCGAGCTCAGATCATTGAGCCAGGGCGTGGCATCCTACACCGCCAGCTTCGATCATCTGCAGGAGCTGTCGGGACGCGTCGCCGATCAGGTTGTCGAAGACCGCAAGGAACAGCTGGAAGCGGCGTAGGGCGCACACCCGTCTCGTGGACCAAAGGACTAAGTGAGGGGTCGTGCTCAACAGGTAGCCAATCTGTTGGCGTGACCCCTCGCCTCACCCGGCTTCAGCTAGGCCGTCGTCTGAACCAAGCCTGATCGTCTCAGGTTTCGATCAGCATGCCGACGACAATCAGGACCTGATAGTCGCGCTTGTCGCAGCCGTCGACCGTGGGCATGGAAACGCCCGGACTCATCGGGAACACGTCCCTGGGTGTCTTGTCGGGCGTGCAGGTTTCACCGTCGCTTCGCGCGGTGTAGAGCGCGGCGCGGCAGCCCAGGTGAGTGACGTCATAAATCGTCGCGCCATCGGCCAGGCTCCAGGCTTGTGTTCCCGTTTCATCGGCTGGCTCGACCGTCAGCACCGACGTCACGTCGCGTCCACCAGTCACGACATACTGCCCAGCTGGTAGTGGAAACCTTGGCGCTTCCATGATCAGTCCGTTCTCTTCCAGCCACCACGCGGAACTGTTGAATTGCCAGCCGCTTGGCGCCACGCCCTCGTTGGCGACCAGGTCGTCATAGTCCGTGGTCCAGACCCCGCGCGGGCCGGGATCCACGGGCCAGAGGCCCCACGTTCCCGCATCCGTGCCGGATGTGGACGATGAGTCGCCCAACGCGGCGATGTACTGGGTCGGTATGCGGACAAACAACGTTTCCGCCTGAGCGGAAGCCGAGGCCAGGATGACGGCGGCGAGAGATCCCAGCAGGCCGTTCCTGAAAATGCGCGGCACCGCGCGCCTAATCGCCGAGAGCATATGTCCGTCCCTTGTCAAATTGATCCGGTATCCGGGTAGCGATGTTACGGCGGCGACCATCGAACGGACCATCAAATCAATCGTGAGCGCGCAAACAAAACGGGCGGGGTCGATACCGGCCCCGCCCGCCAAGGGTTACAAGAGGTGTCCCGGTAAACGCCGGGCTTCTTCCCCCGGAACTAAATCAGGACGTAGAAGGCGGCCTCACCGCGGCGCACGTGCAGCAGAAGCTGCTCGCTCGCCTCCTCGGCCTCGGCCATCAGATCCTTGATGTCGGCGACCGGCTCACGGTTGACCTCTGTCACCACGTCGCCCTCGCGCAAACCGGCACGAAAGGCATCGCTGTTGGGTTCGACCGTCAGGACCTGCACACCGACGACATCGTCGGGATAGCCCAGCATCGGATCGATCGGGCCAAAGGTCGCGCCCGCCAGGGACGGACCTTCCGCGACCTCGGCCGGGACCTCAAGCGAGGCCACCTCGGCTTCCTCACGCGGCTTGATGACGGCGGCAATGTCGACTTCCTTGCCGTCGCGCAGGACTGTCAGATCGGCGGTCTCGCCGACCCTCATAAGGCCGATGGCGTTGCGCAGATCGCTGGCGTCGTGAACGTCGTCGCCGTTGACCTGGGTGATGACGTCGCCCTCGACGATACCGGCGGCCGCGGCCGCGGATTCGGGGAAGACACGCGCGACGAGCGCACCACCGTTGGCATCGACGCCCATGGCGCCAGCCAGATCAGGCGTCAGATCCTGGATGTTCACGCCCAACAGGCCACGCTGCACCGAGCCGTGCTCGATGATCTGATCCATAATGTTGGTGGCCATGTTGATCGGAATGGCAAAGCCGATACCGATGTTGCCCGAGCTGCCCAGGATCGCGGTGTTGATACCGATCACCTGACCGGAAAGGGTGACAAGCGCGCCGCCGGAGTTACCTGGATTGATCGACGCGTCGGTCTGGATGAAGTCCTCGTAACCTTCGATGCCCAAACCGCTGCGGCCAACCGCGCTGACGATGCCCATGGTCACGGTCTGACCCAGGCCGAACGGGTTGCCGATCGCGACGACGAAGTCGCCGACTTCAAGCCGGTCGGAGTCACCGATCTCCAGATGGGTCAATGCCATCGGCTCGACCTTGAGCACGGCGATGTCGGTCTCGGAATCGGAACCGACCAGCTCGGCTTCGAGCTGGCGTCGGTCGGTCAGCGTGACATAGATCTTGTCGGCATGCTGAATGACGTGATGGTTGGTGATGATGTAGCCCTTGTCGGCATCGACGATGACACCAGAGCCGACGCTGTTGGCCGGGCGGCCCTGTTGGTTGCCTTGCGGCGCATTGGGCAGGAATTGCTCAAAGAACGGGTCGTCGAGCAGCGGGTTCTCTGAACCGCCCTTGACGGTGCCCTCGGTTGCAATGTTGACGACGGCCGGGCCGATCTCTTTGATGATCGGCGCCAGGGTCGGCTCGCCTTCAGCGTTGGTAAACGGTATGACCGAGTCGGCTCGGGCAACCGCTGCGCCGGCGACGCCGACCACAACAACCAGCGCCGTCAGAAAGGCTGAACGTACGCGCATGTTTCCTCCAAGATCTTGTCTGACCCGGTCTCGCGGTGGGGGCGTTCCGGGCATAAATTTGGGCACGGCCGCAGGCCGCGCCACCTTCCCGCTCGATCTAAGTTCGGTTCGTGGCAAAACCGGGGCGCGGGCTTCACAAACCTGTGTAGGGTCTTTTAGGTTCCCGACCGCATGATAACA
Source organism: Pseudomonadota bacterium (assembly GCA_039028155.1). Taxonomy (NCBI): domain Bacteria; kingdom Pseudomonadati; phylum Pseudomonadota; species Pseudomonadota bacterium. The sequence continues at coordinate 19,450 of JBCCIS010000008.1, read as the reverse complement.
GCCGACAAGCGAGACGACCACGGCGGTAACCCCTGGTTGCGCCATTTCGCGGTCTATCTTGAGCCGCGTGTCCTCGCCGTACTTTTCCTTGGTTTTTCAAGCGGTTTGCCGCTTGCGCTGACCGGCGCGACGCTCGCCGCCTGGCTCACGGACGTCGATATCGACCTTACGATCATCGGTTTCTTCGCCCTGGTGGGGACGCCATACGGCTTCAAGTTTTTGTGGGCGCCCGTGATCGATCGGCTGCCATTACCCCTTATGAGCCGTGTTTTTGGGCGCCGCCGCGGCTGGCTGTTAACTGTTCAGATGCTGCTGGGCGCGGCCATTATCATCATGGCCCTCACCGATCCCGCGCATTCACCCTGGCTTATCGCGGGACTGGCGGTTGCCGTCAGTTTCCTGTCGGCCAGCCAGGACATCGTCATCGACGCCTTTCGTATCGAAAGCCTGGACGACCGCCAACAGGGCGCCGGCGCGGCCATGATCATCGGCGGCTACCGGATCGCGATGCTGGTCTCGGGAGCCGGCGCGTTGATCCTGGCCGAGTACTACGGCTGGTCCTTGAGCTACCTCGCCATGGCAGCGCTGCTCGGCGTCGGCGTCGTCACGGTGCTGGTGTCGCGCGAGCCGGACGACAAGGTCGAGCGCGAAGCCGAAGACACGCTGCGCCGGCAAGAGTTCTCGCGCCTTGTCGGGCAAGGTCCTTCGTTGATCCAAGAAGCCGGCCAGTGGCTCTACAGCGCCGTTGTCGCACCGTTCCTGGAGTTTCTGACGCGCCCCGGCGCCATCGCGATTCTGCTCTTTGTGCTGCTCTACAAGTTCGGCGATGCGCTGGCCGGAACCATGACGACGCCGTTCATCTTGAAGATCGGTTTCACCAAGGCACAACTGGCCGAGATCGCCAAGGTCTACGGTTTCGCCGCCACGATGATTGGCGTCTTTGTCGGCGGATACCTGATCCGAGCACTTGGTATTCTGAAGAGCCTGTGGATCTGCGGCATCCTACAGGCCATATCCAACCTGATGTTTGCCGTACAGGCTTGGTACGGTGACAACGCGATGGTGTTGATCGCGACCATCAGCTTCGAGAACCTGGCCGGCGGCATGGGCACCGCCGCTTTCGTCGCCTACCTGTCGTCTTTGTGTAACGTTGCCTATACGGCGACCCAATACGCTCTTCTGACGTCGTTCATGGCGGCTGGACGCACCTTCATGTCGTCGCCGGCTGGCTGGTTGGTCGAACATGTCAACTGGGCTGGCGCCTGGGTCTGGCTGGTCGGCACGCCGCCGCCGGAGGACGTCGCGCTTCAGGTCAACTGGATCGGCTTCTTCGTGCTGACGACCATCGCCGCTCTGCCTGGCCTCGCTATGCTCGCCTGGTTGATGCGCAACAAGCTGGGGCCTGCTGATGGGCAGGTCACAATCGCTGAAAACCAGCGCTGATCAGCAGATGAGTCTTCATTTACGTTGGCCTTTGACGCATTGTGGGAGCGAGCACAAGATCCGCGGGACACCATGCCAAAAAACGCTTTGATTTCCGTAATCGGCCCCGACCGGCAAGGCATGATTGCCGATGTTGCCGGGCGGCTGTTTGACCTTGAGGTCAATCTCGGCGACACGACCTTCGCGGTCCTCGGCGAAATGGCGGAGTTCACCTGTCTCGCCGATGTGCCGGAACAGCACAAGCTGAGCGATATCGAGCGCGAACTCACCGCCATGCCGGGCATGACCGAGAGCAAGGTGTCGGTTACCGGCTTCGAACTTGGTCCCGTGCACGCCGAAAGCGGTCATATCACTCATCGGATCGAGCTCAGCGGCGAGGATCGGCCCGGCCTGGTCGCGCGCATGGCCGAGGTCTTCGGTCAGTTCGGCGCCAACATCGTGCGCATGAACTCAGAAAGGCTTCCCGGTAGCGATACTGACCACTACATCACCCGGTTTGCCGTCTTCGTGCCCGAACGACGCGCCCATGCTTGCCTGGCCACGGTGGCGAACACGGCCGGCGAATTGCGGATGACGTTCCATTACGAAGAGGTCGACGTTTAGGCTCGACCTAAGCCGTTGCCTGATGGCGGGCGAGAACGTCGAGCTCGGCGTCGCTCGCGCGTGCGTATCGGTCGCTCCCCACCGGGTTGACCTCGGCCAACTGGTGGGTTCTGAAGCAGCAGTAGTGTGCAAACCGATAGGATAGATAGGGCGCCAAGAGATCGAGCCTGGCCACGGCGACGTCATCGCCATAGGCGCGACAAAAGCGAGCGACGGCGTCGCTGTCATGGGGCCCGCGGTCATAGAGGATCTGGAAGGCCGGCGACAAAAAACTCCAGAGGTCTTCAGCGGCATCGCCCATACCCGGACACTGCCAGTCGATGCTCCGCACCCCATCCGGACCTGCGATCATGTTGCCGGCGCTGAAGTCGCCGTGAACCAGCACGCGCCGTGATGGTGCTTCGTCGATCGTGACCGCCGGGCGAAGTCCCAACAGTCGATGCCAGGTCTCGTCGTCGTCCGGCGGCTTGGGCAGTCGGTCGGCGTCGGCAAGAATGGCCGACGGTGATGCGGGCATCAATCGGAATCCCGAGGTATCGACGCTGTGGATCCGCGACAGCAGATCCGCCGCCTCGGCGACGTCACCATCCCACATCTGGCCGGCAAAGAACGCGTAGACCAGGACCGGGCCGTGGTCGTCGCCGGCGGGATAGTAACCGACCGGGTCGGGCGCTACGCCACGTCCTGAAAGCACGTCGAGCGCGCGGGCCTCGTCATCAGGGAGCACCGGAAACAGGCTCGACTCCACCGATGAACCGCCAAAATGCTTAACAACAAGGTCTCGTCCGTCACCACGGACGCGAAAGACCTGGTTCCAGTAGCCACCTGCCAGAGGCTCTGCGATCGAGTCGTTGCCGCAATCAAGGCCGACGGAGCGTAGAAAAACCAGGGGATCGAACATGACGGGCCAAAAACTAACAAGGCCCGACCGCCCAAAGCGACGAAAAAGGGCGGTTTTTGGCAAAAGTCGGGAAACGTGACGGCAGTCACATGCACACCCCCAAGGGATCCTTATGTTCTGTGGAAGCTCTTCATGAGCGTCCTCCCTGTTCACGCATAACTTCAAGGGGCCGGTTCCACCGGCCCCTTTTTTCTTGCCCGCGCCCGCCGCGTAGCCGACGGCAGCGGGATGGGTTATGCAGGGCCTTGCCGCGTTCTACACCTTAGAGGGCCCCCATGTATCACGATGTCATGTACGACCGGGACGCGGCCGTCGGCAGCTATTGGGAAGCAAGCGCCGGCGATCCCGTCACCGACTGCGCGCCGCTCGACGGTGACGAACACTGCGACGTCGCCATCATCGGCGGCGGCTATACCGGCCTGTCGGCGGCCTACCACCTGCTTCGCGACAGCCAGATGTCCGTGCGCATTCTGGAGGCCGGCGTGCCCGGCTGGGGCGCGTCCGGACGCAATGGCGGGCATTGTTGCTTCGGCGGCGCGGGCCTGGGGGCGAACGAGATCGCCGAGAAGTTCGGTGCGGAGGTCGCGCGCGAGAACATCGATACCCAGCGCGCATCGATCGATCTGGTCGGTGATCTCGCGGCATCCGAGGGTCTCGCCATCGATCGCCAGGGTGACGGCGAGTACTGCGTCGCCCATACGCCGCGCGCCAACGATGAGCTCAAGGACGAGGTCGCCATGTGGCGGCAGCTGGGCGGCTTTGACTGCGAACTTCTATCGGCCGAGGCGTTTTTCGAACGCGGTTATCGCGGTCCGGCCGTCCATGGCGCCATGCTGTTCCCCTTCGGCTTTGGCCTGCATCCGATGAAGTATGCACGCGAGCTTGCCAGGCTCGCCCAGCGTCATGGCGCCATTGTTCACGGCCAAAGCCCGGTGACCGGCTGGCGGCGCGAAGGCGGCAAGCACCGCTTGCTGACGCCCGGCGGCAGCGTGACGGCACCGAAGGTCCTGGTCGCGACCAACGGGTTTACCCGCGATGACCTGCACCCGGCCTTCGACGGGTGCCTTTTGCCGATAATCTCGCAAATCGTCGCGACCAGGCCACTAACCGATGACGAACTGAAGGCGCACAACTGGTCATCGCAGGAGCCGCTCTACGATACCAGGACCATGTTCAGCTATTTCCGTGTTCTGCCGGACCGGCGCCTGATCCTGGGCGGCGCCGGCGGCATGTCCGGTTCGCCTGGATCGGGGCAGCGTTGGGCGGCGTTCTTGAAGCGGCGGGTCGCCACCATGTTCCCGGCCTGGCGCGACGTTCCTTTCGATTACACCTGGCGCGGCTTTGTTTGCCTGACCGCCGATCGCATGACACATCTGGGCGAGGTGAAGGATGATCCCGGCGTCTTCTATAGTCTGGCCTATCACGGCAACGGCGTCGCCATGGCGACATGGTCGGGACGTACCATCGCTGGTCTGATCAGCGGCCGGGCGAACACCGCCATCCCCGCGACCATGTCACAGCCACTGCCGCGCTTCGCCATCCCGCCACTGCGCAAGCTGAAGTTCCAAGGACGGTTCGGCGTCAGGCTGATGAAGGAGCTTCTTCAACTGCCGAAGTGACGTGCCGAAGCCAGCCGGAAGTAACCGGACCGGGGCCGATGTCGTTGCCTTGGCGCGACGGACATGCGAGTTACCGGCACGCGAAACAGAGGGTTCCCGGCCGTGAGTACGACAACGTTCGACTCCTATGTCATTTGCACGTCGCCCAGAAGCGGCAGCACGCTGTTGTGCAGGCTGCTGGCCGCGACCGGTGTTTCCGGCAATCCAGAGTCCTACTTTCACGAGCCGTCTGTTTCGAGTTGGCAGACCGAGCTCGATCTTTCGCCCAATCCATCGGCATCGGAGTTTGAAGTCTTGCGCGATGTGTTCCGTGCCGCCATCGCGCAGGGCAGTCTGGACACCGGCATGTTCGGGCTCAGACTGCAGCGCCACAGCTTCGACTTCTTCACAACGAAGCTCGCAGTCCTGTACCCTGACATCGCCACGGATCGCGCGCGCTTCGAAGCCGCGTTCGGCCGCACGCAGTTCCTTCACCTGACGCGAGACGACAAGGTCGAGCAAGCGGTCTCCTATATCAAGGCGCAGCAATCTGGACTGTGGCACCAGGCACCCGACGGAACCGAACTTGAACGCCTTTCCGAACCCCAAGAGCTTCGCTACGACCGCGATCAAATCCAGAAGGAGATCGACGAGATGATGGCGATGGACGCGGCCTGGATCGACTGGTTCGCGGGAGAGGACATAGAACCGTTCCGCGTGACCTATAAGGCCCTCTCGGCCGATCCGGTCGGCGTTCTGCAATCGGTACTGGTGCGTCTCGGTCTCGACCCCGACACGGCAAGCGGTGTCGAACCCGGCACCGCCAAGCTGTTCGACCGGACGAACCACGAGTGGGTGACACGGTTTCGCGCTGAACAGGACGGTGTTGCGGCAAACGGCTGAGCGGAGCGTTTCGGCCATGGGGCCAACCATAGCGAGACCATTTCATTGATTGCGTCATCGGGACCACCGGCCTAGCATCGCCGCTCCGGGGCACGCCAAAAAAAGGGCCGTTTTCAGGCTGTTTTCCATGATTCGACTCATACCCATGTTCCTATGCGCCATGGCGCTGACCGCCTGCGTGACCACAACGCGGCCAGCGGAAGACTATTTGGCGCGCCACACCGCCAAGGATCCCAAACCGTCTGGCTTCAAGGTCTGCCACGGCTACGGCTGCCGGTTGAGTGAACGGGTCAGTTTAACGCGCGAATGGGATGACCTGGTGGCGCCACTCATGGAGCCCCCGGAGAACCCCGCCGAGGAGCGCCGACTTGTCGCCGAGGTGATCGCTGGGATTGAGATGGCGGTTGGCGAAAAGACCCTGACCAGCGAGGACGTCGGCGGCACCTTTGTCGGGTTCGGCGAGGCCGGCCAGCAGGACTGCATCGACGAGACGATCAACACGACGACCTATCTGGTGATGCTGAAGGAGGCCGGCCTTCTTTACTGGCACGAACCCCGGGTTCCCGTTTCGCGTGGCTTTTTCATCAACGGCTGGCCACACACGACCGCCGTCCTGGCCGAGATCGAGAGCGGCGAACTCTACGTCGTCGATTCTTGGTTCCACGGCAACGGCGTACCACCGGAAGTCGTCGGACTGGACGAATGGGTTGGCGGCTGGTCGCCCGATGACGTGATGCCGGCCGTGTCGTTCGCGCAAGCCTCCGACACCGCATCGTAGGCGGGACCCGTATGACACGTCGGGTCTATTACAATCTCGGTGACGATGACGAAGGCCGCGAGACCTTCGTGTTCGAGGTCGACGATCTGCACTATCAGACTGTCGCCAGCAACCTCTCCAGCGGCGATACCGACCTGGACGACGCGTTCGAGAAGGCGCTCGCGATGCTCAGCGCCAATGTCAGGATCGGCGCGGAACTGATCGACGAGAACATCCTGGAAGCCCAGATCGCCGCGACGGCCACCGTGTGGTTTCTGCTGAACGAAGCCTCCGACGAAGAAGACCGCATCGAAGGCGACATCCTGCTGGTCGAAAAAGACGGCGATATCTACGTCACCAACGCGCCCGCCGGCATGGAAGACGAAGACGAGACGGACGGCGAAGACGAGACGTCAGTTTAAGAACTGCAGGTATTGCTGCTCGAAGTCGAAATCGATCATGTCCTTATAGGCATCCATCAGGCGCCGCGTGACCGGCCCCGGGATCGCCGGGTTCGCCAGCGGCCGGTTGTCGATGCTCCTGACCGGGCAGATGCACAGGCTGGTCGATGACAGAAAGGCCTCATCGGCCGTATAGGCGTCGAACAGATCCAGATCGGCCTCGCGCACCTCAATGCTGCAGGTCTCGGCAAGCTCGAAGACGGTCTGTCGGCTGACGCCCTCCAGCACCATCTCGCCACGCGGTGTCAGCAAACCGCCATCGCGCACCAGAAACATGTTCTGGCCGGTGCCCTCGTTCAGGTTGCCGTTGACGTCCAAGAGCGCCGCCCAGGCCTGTGGGTTCTGCGACTTCACATGCATATCGGCAAGTGTCACATTGATATAGTTGGTCAGCTTGGCGCGCGGGCTTTGCGCTTCCGGCGGTGTGCGGCGGATCGGCGCGGTCATCAGCTCGATGCCGTCGCGGAACAGCGTCGCGCGCGGGCGCAGCGGCAGCGGCTGAACATGGACGATGACCGTTGGCCCCTCGCGCTTATTCGGTTCGTCGCCGATCCAGTCGGCACCACGAGACACATTCTGGAATACCCAGTAATCCTCGCCTTCCGGCAGCAAGGATAGGTTCTTTGCAACGACTTCTTCGGTCGCCGCGGCAAGCTCATCCGGCGTCTCGTCGATGTCGATCCTTAGGTAACGCAAGGAGCGGTAGAGGCGGTCGATATGCGGGCCCAGCTTAAAGATCTTGCCGTCGACCGTGCGCTCCGTGTCGAACGCGCCGTCGCCCCATCGGAAACCGCGGTCACGAAACGGCACGAGCACATGGCTTTCGGGAATGATCTCGCCGTTGAAGTACGCCACGCGTTCATTAGGCCGCTCGCTCATGATCACCTCCCTGGAGTCGTGGCGGGCAGCATGGCGCACGAACGGCGGGCGTCAAGCGTCACATGCGGTTGCGAAGGCTGCGGCCGGTGACGACCTTGCGCCCGACCTGGGCCTCGCGACGCAGGACGTAAATGCCGCTGCCGACGATGATGACGATGCCGACGATGGTCCAGAAGTCAGGCACTTCAGTCCAGATGACGAAACCCCAGAATGTGCCCCACAGGATGCCGCTGTATTCGAACGGCGCGACCGCGCTTGATGCTCCGATGCGATAGGCCTGGGCGATGCCGTAGAAACCGATCGTCGCGATCAATCCGCAAAGGACCATCAAGCCTATGCCCTCCCAGTCGGGTATGATCCAGCCACGCAAAAGAAACTGGATGCCCGCATGGGCATCGCGGTCGACGGCGATGTCCTGCATAGCGAGACCTGCCAAACCGGAGAACAGCAGGTAAATCAACGATTGCGATAGCACCATGCTGGCGCCACTTTCGGTGCGGCCCAACGAGCGTGTCATGACAACGCTGATGGCATAGAAAAATGCTGAAGCGACAGCGAAGATCGCGCCGAGGTCCATGTCGTCGATGTCCGGACGCATGACCACCAGAACACCGATGAAGCCGACAACGACAGCCGTCCAGCGCCTGGGACCGACCTGTTCACCCATGAAGATTGCCGAGATCGCCGTCACGAAGAGCGGCCCGGCGAAGAACACCGCAACAGCGGCGGCAAGCGGCATCGACGCGACCGCCAGGTAATAAGTCGTATAGGCGAGCAGCATGATGAAGCCGCGCGCCGCATGGAACAGGGGCCGCTTCGTCGTGAAGCCCTTGCCCCTCGTCTCCAGCCACACCAAAAAGATGACCGGCAGCAACGATGCGAGCGAGCGTCCAAAGACGAACTCCAGCACCGGATAGCTCGTGCTCATCTCCTTTACGATCACATCCTGGATCGAGAAGATGGCGATCGCGAGCAACAGGAACAGGATGCCCTTGACCGTCTCGTCGCGCGGCTGAGCGGTAACCGCTTGCTCGCTCATGGCGTGCTTTCCCCTTGCGATCGCAGGCCCCTTTGCCAAGCGAAACGTTTCACCAAAACCGCTCCGGGAAAAGCAGATTCGTACCGATCAGCTCGTCAATTCTGCACGTCCGCTTTACGGCACCGTCTTCATGGCGCTACACAGGCAGCCATGGACATGCCGCCGGACAAGAACTTCACCGTTTCGTGGGATCAGCTCCACCGCGATACGCGCGCCCTATCGTGGCGGCTCAACGGCATGGGGACGTGGTCGCGCATCGTCGCCATCACGCGCGGCGGTCTGGTGCCGGCGGCCATTGTCGCGCGCGAACTGGACATCCGCCTGGTCGACACTGTCTGCATCGCGTCCTATGACCATCAGGATCAGGGGGAGATGAGCATTCTGAAGGGCGTCGTTGGCGACGGCGAGGGCACGCTTCTGATCGACGATCTCGTCGACACCGGCAAGACCGCCCGCGTCGTGCGCGACATGCTGCCCAAGGCGTTCTTCGCGACAGTCTACGCCAAGCCGGAAGGCCGGCCACTGGTCGACCTGTTCTTGACTGAGGTCAGCCAGGACACCTGGATTCACTTCCCCTGGGATACCGAGCTGCATTATGCCGAGCCGCTGGCCGAACGCCGCGGCCAGGGATGAGCGCCGCCGAACAGATCCGTGACAGCGCCAAGGACCTGGTCCCGGAGGTCGGTCTTGTTCTGGGCTCGGGCCTTTCCGGCTTCGCCGACCAAATCGACGCCGCGGTCCGCCTTCCCTATGGCGATCTCGACGGGTTTCCACCCTGCACCAATCAGACCCATCCGGGCGAATTGGTATTGGGGACAATCGATGGGCGCGCGGTCGCCTGCCTCAATGGCCGCGCGCATCTCTATGAAGGCGTCGCAGCGGCCCAGCTCGCCGTTCCCATCCGGACCCTCGCTGAACTTGGCTGCCACAGCCTGATCGTCACCAACGCGGCGGGCTCGCTCGACCCCGAAGCACCACCGGGCCGCATCATGGTGATCCGCGACCATATCAACCTGCAGGGCGCGAACACGCTGGCCGGCCCACATAGCCCTGCTCTCGGTGAACGGTTCGTGCCGATGAACGGCGCCTATGACGGCGAGCTTCGCCAGCTCGCACACCGTGTCGCGGACAATGTGGGCGTGCTCCTGGCCGAAGGCGTTTATCTGGCAGTCACCGGGCCCAGTTTCGAGACGCCGGCGGAGATCAGAGCCTTCCGCACCTTGGGCGCGGATGCGGTCGGCATGTCGACGGTGCAGGAGGTTATCGCCGCGCGCCAAGCGGGCTTGCGTGTGCTCGGCCTTTCGCTGATGACGAACATGGCGGCGGGTCTGGTCGAGACGCCGCCGAGCGCCGATGAGGTCATGGAGACAGCGGCTGCAGCCGCCCAGGATATCGAGGCCTTGTTGTCCGCCCTGATCGCGGCCTGGCCGCAGCGCGCATAGCCCAGCCCTCAGGGCGTCACGACAATCTTACCCTTCGCGCGGCGTTCCATCAGGTCGGTGATCGCCTGGGCCGTATCGTCCAGACCGTAGGTCTTTGATACCAGCGGCTTCAGCTTGCCGGCTACCAGCCAGTCCGACAGTTGCGCGAACGACGCGGTCATCACGGCCGGATCCTTATCGCGGTAAGCGCCCCAGAACACACCCATGATGGCCATGTTCTTGACCAAGGTCAGGTTGGCCGGCGCCTCGGGTATGCGGCCTGATGCAAAACCGACGACCAGGATGCGGCCCTCCCAGGCGATGCAACGCAGGGATTGGTCGAAGACGTCACCACCGACAGGATCGAAGATGACATCGGCACCGCGCCTGTCGGTAAGCGCCTTGACCTCGTCCTTGAACGGCCCGTCCGTGTAGTTGATCAGGTGATCGGCGCCATGCTCACCGGCAAGCGCCAGTTTGTCGGCGCTGCTTGCCGTCGCGATCACGGTCGCACCCATAGCCTTGCCGACCTCGACGGCCGCCAGACCGACGCCGCCTGATGCGCCATGTACCAGGAGCGTCTCGCCCGGCCGCAGGTGCGCCCGGTGATCAAGCCCCAGATGGGCGGTGCCGTATGCGACCGGTAGCGACGCGGCAACCACCGGGTCCAAGCCGTCGGGACACGCCATGACGTCGCGCGCCGGGCACACGACCTCCTCGGCAAAGCCGCCGGTGCCGGTCATGCCGATCACCGTCTGGCCGACTTCCACCGCAGCAACGCCGGCGCCAACCGCCGTGATGGTGCCGGCGACCTCCATGCCGGGCGTGAACGGCAGGTCCGGTTTGTGCTGATACTTGCCCTGGATGATCAGGGAGTCCGCGAAGTTGACGCCGCAGCCTGCGACCTTCAGACGCACCTCGCCGTCACCGGGCTCCGGCACGGACACCTCCGCGACCTCAAGCTTGTCGGGTCCACCCAGTTCCACACACCGCACCGCCTTCATTACCACCTCATCACCATCTCATGATCTCATGTTGCGGTGCATCATAGGGGCGCCGAACCGGACTGTCAGCGCCGTGTGCCCCACTGATGGACGAGAAAGGCGAGCACCGCGCCGGTCAGCATCATCACCACCATCGGCACGGCGGTCTGGTCGAGCCAGACGCCGACGCCGCGCATCATCGCGGCAGAGATGGTCATCTGCATGAAGCCGCACAGCCCCGATGCGGCGCCCGCGCGGTTGGGATCGACACTGACCGCGCCGGCGAAACCGTTGGGCATGGCAAACCCATTGCCGAACGAGACGCTGATGCAAACCAGGAACAGGGACGCGATGGTCAGGCCGCCGGCCAGCGTCACAATCAGCAACGCGATCGTGCCCAGCATCGAAATGAACGTGCCCAGCGTGATCATGTTATCTGACCCCACCCGTGGGGTGATGCGCCCAGCCATGAAGTTGCCGGACATGTAACCTGCCGAGATCAGCAGGAACCACATACCGTAGTCGATCGCCGTGCCGCCCAGCACGTCGACGACAACATAAGCGGCGCCACCCAGAAAGCTGAAGAAAGTGCCGGACGTGAAGCTGACCTGTAGGCTGTAGCCCAGGAACGCGCGCGAGCGCAGCAAGTAGCCGAAGCCGTTCACCAGATCGGCGGTGCGTGACATCACAACACGCTGCTTCAGTGTTTCATGCAGACCGAACAGACACGCTGCCATGACCAGAACGCCATAGGCGAGCACAAAGCCGAACACCGCCTGCCATCCCAGCCACAGGTCGAGCGAGCTGCCGATGATGGGACCGATCATCGGCGCGACAACCATGGCAACGGTGATGTAGGCGATCATGCTGGCCGCGCGGTCGCGCTCGTAGAGATCTCTCACGATCGCTCGGCTCAGCACCATGCCGGCGCAGCCGCCGACCGCCTGCATAATGCGTCCGGCCAACAGAACCTCGATCGTCGGCGCGAGCATGCAGACCAGCGTCCCGACAAGATAGATCCCGATACCCGCCAGCATGATCGGGCGGCGGCCGAAGCGGTCCGACAACGGCCCGTAGATGAGCTGCGCCACCGCCAGTCCGATCAGGAATAGCATCAGCGAGAGCTGCACGACGTGATAGGGCTGCGCGAAGACCTCGACCAGCCCGGGCATGGAGGGCACCAGGATCTGCAACGCCAGCGGGCCCATGGCCGCGACCAGAATCAGGATGATCAGCAGCGGACGCCGCGCCGGTCTCGGCGCCGTCGGCGGTGCATCCTCACTGGCTGTCGCGTGCGGCTTATCAGGCATCACAGGGGAACAGGTGGATGGGATCGACCCACCAGCTTTAGAGCAGATCCGGCCCCAGAGGAAATCTCTTTGGCGGGCCCGGGCTCTTTGGCGGGCCCGGGCTCTTTGGCGGGCTCGGGCTCTTTGGCGCGTTTGGGCGCATGACGGCGGCTTTGGGCTATGCCTGGGCCCGCGACTGCGGCAGCATGGCGCGGACAAACCAACAAGAGCCCCCTCACCCCATGAAAACCGAAACCCAAGCCGTTGTCATCGGCGGCGGCGTTCTTGGATGCAGTATCCTCTATCACCTCACCAAGCTTGGCTGGTCGGACATCATGCTTCTGGAGCGCGCCGAGCTGACCGCCGGTTCGACCTGGCATGCCGCCGCCAACATTCACGCCATGCACGGCAATGCCAGCATCGCGCGGCTGCATGACTACACGCTGAAGCTTTACAGCAAGCTGGAGGAGGAGACCGAACAATCGGTCGGCCTACACCGCTGCGGCGGCATTTATCTGGCGACCAGTCAGGACCGTCTGGACGAGTTGAAGGTGCAGCGCGCCCGCGCCCGCTATCTGGGCGTCGATCTGGAGATGGTCGGCGTCGAGGAGATCAAGAAGATCAATCCGCTGGTCGATACCGAACGGGTCCTGGGCGGCATGTACGGCCCCGATGACGGCCATGTCGATCCCAGCGGCGTGACCCACGCCTTCGCCAAGGGCGCGCGCATGGGCGGCGCGACGATCGAACGCCAGTGCCCGGTCGAAGCCTTGAGTCAGCGCGCCGACGGTACGTGGGATGTTTCGACGCCCAAGGGCACGGTGCATGCGGAGGTCGTCATCAATGTCGCCGGCCTGTGGGCCCGCGAAGTCGCCGCCATGGCCGGCTATCGCCTGCCGCTGGTGCCGATGGAGCACCAATATGTGGTGACCGAGACCGTGCCGGAACTCGCGGATTTGGGCTTCGAAATCCCACTGACCCGCGACCAGGACGGCGAGTTCTACCTGCGCCAGGAACGCGACGGCCTGTTGCTCGGCGCCTACGAGCGCCATGGCCGTCATTGGTCGGTCGACGGCACGCCGATGGATTTCGGCCAGGAGCTCCTGCCCGACGACATGGAACGCATGATGCCGAACATGGAAGCGGCAATCTCACTGGTGCCGTGCTTCGCCAATGCCGGCATCAAGCGGGTGGTCAACGGGCCGATGATGTACTCGCCGGACAGCACGGTCCTGATCGGGCCGATGCCGGGGCTCAGAAACCACTTCGTCGCCTGCGGCATGATCCCCGGTTTCTCGGAGAGCGCCGGCGTCGGCTGGGCGCTTGCCGAATGGATCGTCGAGGGCAGCCCGCCGCTCGACCTCTTCCCGATGGACGTCGCGCGCTTCGGTGACTGGGCAACCAAGAGCTACACCCTCATCAAGTCGGCCGAGAACTACGGCATGCGCTTCGCCATCGCCTTCCCGGCCGAGGAACGCCCGGCGGGTCGGCCGCTCAGGACCTCGCCGGTCTATGACCGGCTTAAGGAAGAAGGCGCGGTGTTCGGCTCGGCCTACGGCTTCGAGCGGCCGCTGTGGTTTGCCAAGGATGGCGTCGAAGGCCGCGACATCCTGAGCTTCCGCCGACCCAACTGGTTCGAACCGGTCGGCGAGGAATGCCGGGCGCTGCGTGCCGGTGTCGGCATGCTGGAGATCTCGACCTTCGCCAAGTACCTGGTCGAAGGTCCGGGCGCTGAAGCCTTCCTGGACCGCGTGCTCGCCTGCCGCATCCCGCAGAAGATTGGCCGCATGGTGCTGGCGCCCATGCTCAACGCCAAGGGCGGCATCATCGGCGACTTCACCCTGACGCGGCTGGGACCGGAGTCCTTCTATGTGGTCGGCGGTGGCACCGCCGAACGGTTCCACCGCCGCTGGTGGGACGAACACATGCCGCCGTCCGGCGTCACCATCCGCTCGGAGACGACGGAGCGCGCCGGCCTGGCGATCGCCGGGCCGTATTCGCGCGAACTCTTGGCAGCGGTCACTCGCGCCGACGTTTCAAGCGACGCCATGCCGTTCATGACCGCGCGCGACATGGATGTCGGCATGGCGCCGTGCCGTGTGATGCGGGTCTCGTTTACCGGCGACCTCGGCTACGAGCTCCACATGCCCGCCGAATACCAGATGCATGTCTACGATACGCTGCGCAAGGCGGGCGCCGATATGGGCCTGTCGCTCGCCGGTGGCCGGGCGCTCGACAGCCTGCGCCTGGAAAAGAGCTACGGGCGCTGGGGCATGGAGTTCACCGCCGACACAACCCCGTTCGAAGCCGGCCTCGACCGCTTCGTCAAATTGGACAAGGGCGACTTCATCGGCCGCGACGGGTTGATCGCCCGGCACAATCAAGGCCTGCGCTGGAAGCTCGTCACCATGACCGTCGATGCCGACGACGCCGACTGCTGGGCCAACGAACCGGTGCTCTTGAACGGCGACGTCGCCGGCGTCGTCTCCTCCGGCGGCTATGGCCATGTCGTCGACAAGAGCATAGCGCTCGCCTACCTCAATCCGGATATCGACGTGACCGCCGACGGGTTCGCCATCGAGATCCTGGGCGACATGCGCCCGGCCCGGGTCGAGACCGAGCCGCTGTTTGATCCGGCCAACGAGCGGTTGCGCGGCTAGCGCACTTTTGGCGAATGGCATCGCCGGGCCACTCCCCTGCCCGGCCCCCCATGGCAGCATCCTCGGGGTGGCCGGGCGGGGGAGTGGGCCGGAGCCGATACCGTCGGACCATGACCGACAGTGGCAAGAGACGACCATGTATGGTCAAATGGAGCACGTGTTTGGAAGAGAGGTCGCGATGAGCGAGCCGATCAAGGTTCATATAGAATACTGCGTACAGTGAAACTACGAGCCCAGGGCGCTCCGTGCGAGAAGCCTGCTCGAAGAGACCTACGGCGCCGAGGTGACGATCGAGGGCGGCCGCTCCGGCTCGTTTGAGATCACCGTCGGCGACGACTTGCTGTTCTCCAAGTTCGCCGACCACCGCTTCCCCGAAGACGACGAACTCCGCCACATGCTGGACGGGCGCTAAAGCCAATCCATAAGGGAAACCTTGCTTTGTCGATCATGGATCGAGAAAGATAGGCGCGGTTCGTTAACGTTCAGCGCGGGGTGGTGATGGTTCAGGTGGATCCGGGGCCGGAGAGTGGCAAGCTTCCGGCCAAGGTGGAAGTCGTGATCATCGGCGGCGGCATCATCGGCACGTCGGCGACCTACTTCCTGGCCAAACAGGGTGTTTCCGTCCTGCTCTGCGAAAAGGGCGTGATCGGCGGCGAACAGTCCAGCCGCAACTGGGGCTTCGTGCGCCAGCAGGGCCGCGCGCCCCAGGAAATCCCGCTGATCATGGAATCGCTGCGCCTGTGGCGCGGTCTGGACGCGGAGATCGGCGACAACACCGGCTTCTTCCAGGGCGGCGTCGTCTACGCGACAGAGACGGAAAAGGGCCTGGCGCAGTACGAGACCTGGGCCGAGCTCGCCAAGCAGTATCAGTTGGACACCCGCCTTCTGTCGGCGGCCGAGCTTAAGGAAAAGATGCCCGACCTGGCCGGCGACTGGGCCGGCGCCATGACGACACCGAGCGACGGTCGCGCCGAACCGATGAAGGCCGCCCCGGCAATCGCCCGCGCGGCGGTCAGGATCGGCGCCAATGTGGTGACCAACTGCGCCGTACGCGGCCTGGACATCGAAGGCGGCCGTGTCGTCGGCGTGGTCACCGAACAGGGCCGCGTCGCCTGCGAGCGGGTCGTGCTGGCGGGCGGCGCGTGGTCGTCGCTGCTATGCGGACGCGAGGGTCTGACCTTGCCGCAGCTGAAGGTGCAGAACAACGTGCTGCGAACGACACCGGCGCCCAATGTCACCGACGGAGCCTGCTGGTCGGGGCCGGTCGCGATCCGGCGTCGTGTCGACGGCGGCTATACGGTCGCCCACGGCACCTTGAACCAGTTCCCCCTAGTGCCCGACGCCTTCCGTTACTTCCGCAAGTTCCTGCCGGCGCTGAAGGAAGAGCGCGATTCCATCAGGCTGAAATTCGGCAGCCGCTTCTGGCGCGAACTCTTCACCCAGCGATATTGGACGCTTGATACCCCATCGCCCTTCGAATCCACGCGCATCCTGGACCCCAAACCCGATCGGAATGTCATCGACGCCACCTTCGCCAATCTGAAACAGGCCTATCCGGTGATGAAGGACGTCAAGATCGATCGCAGCTGGGCCGGCCTGATTGACGTCACACCCGACGCCATCCCGGTCATCTCGCCGGTCGACGAGATTCCGGGCTTCTATCTGGCGACCGGTTTCAGCGGCCATGGCTTCGGCATCGGGCCGGGCGCCGGACGGCTGGTCTCGGAGATGGTGACGGACACGCCAACCTGCGTCGAACTGGAGCCGTTCCGCTACAACCGCTTCTTCGATGGCACCGAGCTGCAGCTTGGGCCGGGCGTCTGACTACGGGAGGATCCGACCATGACGGGATCGCTTTCCACCGAGCAGACCGAGCGCTTCGCGCGTGACGGCTTCCTGGCGCCCGTCGACGTGCTGAACGAAGCGGATGCGGCGAGCATGCGCGAACGCCTGGAAGCGATCGAAGCGAGCGCGCCCGCCGATCTGCCGATCGCCGACTTCCGCCGTACCGCCGCCCATGTCGTCTTCACGCCGGTCGACGAACTGGTGCACGACGCCCGCATCGTCGATGTCATGGAGTCGCTGATCGGTCCCGACATTCTGCTGTGGGACAGTGACCTCATCATCAAGGAGCCGAATACGCCGGGGTTTATCAGCTGGCACCAGGACCTCCGCTACATGGGCATCGAACCCCTGGAGAGCTTCACGGCGTGGTTGGCGCTGTCGCCGGCGACCGGCGATATGGGCTGCATGCGCTTTTTGCCGGGTTCGCACCGGCGCGGGCTGCTGGAGCACGTCGACACCCACGCCGACACCAACCTTCTGACCCGCGGCCAGACCGTGCGCGACGGTATCGATGAGACACAGGCCGTCGCCGGGCCGCTGATGGCCGGACAGATGTCGATCCATCACGGCCTCGCGCTTCATGCCTCCGAACCCAACCGGTCCGACCATCGGCGTATTGGTCTGGCCATGCGCTTCCTCGCGCCCAGCGCCCGACAGACCAAGGGTGAGCGCGATTACGCCAGCCTGGTGCGCGGATCCGACCACGAAGGAAACTTCTTGGCCATGCCCCGGCCACAAGGCGATCTGATGCCCGAGGCAGTCGCCGCCTGGCGGAAAATCAGCGACGAACAGAGCGCCTATTACTTCGAAGGCGGCGACGCCACCTGGTCCGGCGGCACGGGCACCGCAGGCCGTTGAGTTTTAGTCGACTGGCACGACCAGGACACTGTTGACGAGGTAACGGGCAAGCTCGAGCGGTCGGATGTTCGGCAAGTCACCGGCGACGAACGTCTCGCCGGACAGCGCCAGCTTGATCGCCTCGCGGTCTTCCACCGGAAATCGGAGCGTACGCCCGTTCGCCAACAGCTCCAGACCCTTGTCATCCTGCGCCAGGCGCCACACCAGGTGGGGCCGGGCGACAAGCTGGGTCGTCGCCTGGACCACCGGACGCGGCGTCAACACGGCGCCATCAATGTGCGGCCGACGGCGGCGCACAAAGTCGTCGCGCATGACCGCGAGCGCCGGATCCATCGTCGCGTGATCGGCAAGCCAGGCCATCAGTTCTTCAAACGTATCCCGCATCGCGTCGAGATCGGCACCCTGTTGCGTGAAGCCCAGCGGCAGGCTGCGCCGGAACTCCGGATTCACCAAGGCAACGTCGGCAACCGCCTCCAGGATCAGGTCGGTCCAGGTCTTGGCGAGGATGCCGACGGTGATGTGGAGTGACGGACCATGCTCGTTACCGGCGGCCTCGTGCATCTGGCCGCGCGGAATATAGAGCGCGTCACCGGCGTGCAGCGTGAAGCTGTCGGTGGTTTCCCCGGGATCGTAGGCGCCGGGCTCGAAACGTTCGCCGCGATAGACGAGATGAATGGGTGCTTCGTAGAGACGCCACGCCTTGCTGCCCTCGACCTGTAGCACGACGACGTCGTGATTGTCGTAGTGTACCGGGAACCCCTTCCCGATCGCCGGTGTCAGATAGACATTGGTCTGGAACTGCATGCTGAAGGCCGCCTCGAGCGCGCGGGTCAGGCGGTCCAGCGGCGCATGAAGCCGCTGAAGCTGATTGAGGACGATGGTCGCGCCGTCGGCATATAGATCGGCAAGCCGGATCGGATCGACAACGCCGTTCGACAAGGTGTACTCGCGCGGCGCGACCTTGGGATTGGCCCGTACGATCTGCAGCATGTCGCTGCGCATCTCGACATTGGCAACCAGATGGTCGATGACATCGATCGACAGCAGGCCACGATAGCGCTCGGGTTCGTCGCGCCGGATGATCAGCGGCGTGCGCTCATAGACCTCGTCATTGAACTTGGTCATGGGGCACGGCGCCAGGAGGTAGTCGACCGCGTCGGACGGCCGTGCGAAGCGCAACGGCTCCATCACAGAGGGTGACCCGGCGGCTTATCCCGCCATGTCATCATCAGCTCCGCATACAGCAAAGGAAATCTGCCAGTCAGGATTACGCTACTGACCGCTGGTGCCGTAACCCGGCTGGTCCTGATAGGCACCGGAGTCGTTGTCCGTGATGCCGGTGTAGCCATCGCCGCTGCCGCCGGAGCCGTAGCCCGGCTGATCCTGGTAGGCGCCGGAATCGTTGTCCGTGATGCCGGTGTAGCCATCGCCGCTGCCGCCGGAGCCGTAGCCCGGCTGATCCTGATAGGCGCCGGAATCGTTGTCCGTGATGCCGGTGTAGCCGTCGCCGCTGCCGCCGGAGCCGTAGCCCGGCTGATCCTGATAGGCGCCGGAATCGTTGTCCGTGATGCCGGTGTAGCCGTCGCCACCGCCGCTGCCGTAGCCCGGCTGATCCTGGTAGGCGCCGGAGTCGTTGTCCGTAACACCAGTGTAGCCGTCACCACCACCGCTGCCGTAGCCGGGCTGATCCTGGTAGGCGCCGGAGTCGTTGTCCGTGATGCCGGTGTAGCCATCGCCGCTGCCGCTGCCGTAGCCCGGCTGGTCCTGGTAGGCGCCGGAGTCGTTGTCCGTGACGCCGGTGTAACCGTCG